>JAKUUF010000174.1 GCA_022448705.1 SAR324 cluster bacterium
TCTGACTGCGTTTTACTTTATTTCACGTTATGGGTATAGCAACCGATCTCATCCTTCTGGTAGTAACAGCGTTCTTCAGCGGAGTTGTAATGCAGAAGCTAGGACAGCCGCTGGTGCTGGGTTATATTCTTACCGGAATCGCCTTCAGTCCATATACAGGCGGCTTTGCACTGACAAGTGTACACGAAATCGAGCTGCTGGAGGAAATCGGGGTTGCCCTGCTGCTTTTTGCTCTAGGTCTGGAGTTTTCCCTCAAAGACCTTAAGCCTGTCAAAAAAATTGCTCTTATCGGCACACCGATTCAAATAATGCTTACAATCGGCATGGGCTACGGAATAGGACAGCTAATGGGCTGGGATGATAAATCATCTATCTGGCTTGGTACACTGGTTTCGCTTTCCAGCACCATGGTGTTGCTGAAAACATTAATGAGCCAGGGATGGCTGGGTACTCTTTCCAGCAAGGTCATGGTTGGAATGCTGATTGTTCAGGATTTAGCCGTTGTCCCGTTCATGGTTTTGCTGCCGATGCTGAATGACCCATCAGTCGGCTGGCTTTCACTGGAAATTGCGATCCTTAAAGCGGTTCTGTTCCTGGCCGGAATGATTTTCTTCGGAACACGCCTGCTACCTCGGATCATGCAGCACATAGCCCATTTAGGCTCACGTGAATTATTCGTGCTTGCAATCACTGCAATTGGTCTGGGCGTGGGTTATGTTACGTACTTGGTTGGGCTTTCTTTTGCCTTCGGTGCATTTGTAGCAGGAATGGTATTAAGCGAGTCAGATTATGGACACCAGGCATTGAGCGATATTATTCCGGTTCGTGACCTTTTTGGACTGCTGTTTTTTGCTTCAGTTGGAATGCTTTTCAATCCTGCTTTTGTAATTGATCACTGGCAGGAAGTGTTGATTCTTGTTTTGATTGTCAGTGTCGGCAAGGGCAGCATTTTTGCCCTGCTGGCTAAAATATTCAAATATAGGAACGTGGTCCCCCTGGCATTGGGACTCGGCCTTTTCCAGGTGGGTGAATTTTCATTTGTGCTGGCACAACTGGGAATTTCCACAAATTCCATCAGTCATGAAGTGTATTCTCTGGTCTTGACAACGGCTGTAATAACAATGTTTCTGACACCAATCATTTCCAGGCAGACACCCCGTTTATACTCTCTTCGTAAACGCTGGTTCAGTCATGAATCGAAGGATTCCATAAATTATCCAAAATCAGGGAAACGGAATCATGTAATTATTGTGGGAGGAGGGCGTGTGGGCTTCCGCATTGCTCAGGTACTGAAACGCCTGAGCGTATCAATGATGATTATAGAGCTGGACCAGCTTCGAGTTGACAGAGCAAAAAATTCTGAAATTTCTGTTATTTATGGGGACTCAAGTCATGATGTCGTTTTAGAAGCTGCAAATACTTCTGCTGCACGACTGCTTATAATTACTACTCCTGAAATCGTTATTGCTCAAGCCATTGTAGACAAGGCGCGCAAAATGAATCCTTCAATTCAGGTTGTAGCACGTGCTCCGGGGATTGAATTCCTTGAAGAATTCAAAAAACTGAATATTTCTGAAGTGGTCATTCCTGAATTTGAGGCCGGGCTTGAAATGGCACGCAAAGCTCTTGAGCATCTGTATATTCCAGCAGCAAAAATTCAGCATTACACTGAATCTTTGAGACAGGACTTATTTGCCTCTTTTTACAGTGAGAATGAGGAATATAAAATTCTTGAACAGCTTAACCTTGCTGAACATCAATACGACATTCAATGGGTGCTGATAAAGGCGGGTAGTTTTCTCGATGGCAAAACGATCAGAGAATTAAAACTCAATGCAGAGGAAGATTGCTCCGTTGCCGGTGTAGTTCGGGATGAAAAACTTCATCCAAATCCTGATCAGCATTTCCGATTTCAGGCAGATGACCGTGCTGCAATTATCGGAACTGATTCAGCTCGCGAAAATTTTTTCCAGCTGACCGTACCTGAATCTGGTATTGTTAAAGAAATCATAAATGAAAACTGACTTTGACTTTTTTCCCCATTACATGCAGCAAAAAATTCGTAATCATTATTTTGTAATAAAGGGTGGGTTCAACAGGCATGTGATCAATGGACTTGTCCACCTTGGGTACCTGGATGTCATAAAATACAAGTAACAACCTGATT
>JAKUUF010000175.1 GCA_022448705.1 SAR324 cluster bacterium
AACTTCTCTAACTCCTGCAAGATAATTGTCTGGAGGAATTAGAACTCCCCCACCTGAAATCATGGGCTCCATAATGAATGCCGCTACTGTTTCTTCTCCTTCATAAATGATCGTATCTTCGAGAAACTTCACACATTCCTCACCATGCTCTTCAAGAGTCAATTTTGGATGTTTTCGGTATGGATAAGGTGGAGGTACATGTAAAAACCCCGGTGCCAATGGTTCATATCCAATTTTGCGCTCAGCTTGTCCTGTAGCAGTCATTGTGGCCAGAGTATTGCCGTGGTAAGCCCTGTGTCGGGAGATTATTTTATGTTTTCGTGGATTACCTGCCTGCAAATGGTACTGTCTGACTATTTTGAAGGCCACTTCATTAGCTTCAGATCCACTGCTGGTAAAATATACATGCCCTTTTTCCATTCCAATCATATTCAGCATTTTTTCAGAAAGCTCCACTGCAGGATCACTGGTCATAATCGGAATCACATATGCCAGCTTTTCCATTTGCTTCTTAGCTTCTTCAGCCAATTCTTTTCTGCCATGACCTACATTCACACACCACAAACCGGCAGTTCCATCTAGAATGCGCTCTCCATCTTCATTGATTATGTAGCAACCTTCACCTTTCACAATGTGCTTGGGACGATTGCTCAACAACGTTTTGTGCTGAGTCATTGGACGCCACAAAGCGTCTGGGGAATTTAAATTTTGTGTTTCCATACTATCTCCTGCCATTTAATAAGATGTTATTACTTTTGAAAGTAATAAAATTGAAAATATATTTTTTACCATTTAAATATTTTATATGGATTAAAAAATCTCTCGCTTAGCACTGCTGTAACCGCATGTCATCCTTATTTATTCCAGCAACGGGAACAGGTGCCTTCATAGCATCTCTACGGAAAGGTTCACCAAGTTCCTGGTTTAGAACTACTTCAATAAATGTAGATTCTCCATTTTCCATCTGATCCTTTAACGCAGTGCTTAACTTTTCTGTCATTTCTTTCATGGAGTTTGCTTTCACGCCTTTAACGCCGCATGCTATAGCTATATCTGCAAAAGAAACCTGCAAGTCGAGTTCAGTGCCAACAAAGTTATCATCATACCACAATGTAGTGTTGCGTTTCTCTGCCCCCCACTGATAATTTCTAAAAATTAACATTGTTATTGCTGGCCAATCCTCTCTTCCAACGGCTGTCATCTCATTCATTGAAATACCAAAAGCTCCGTCACCTGCGAAACCTACAACTGGCATATTCGGGTTACCAATCTTAGCTCCTATTATTGAAGGAAAACCATAGCCGCACGGACCAAATAACCCCGGGGCCAGATACTTTCGTCCCTGCTCAAAAGTTGGATATGCATTACCAATTGCACAATTATTACCGATATCTGATGAAATTATCGCCTCTTTAGGCAAAACTTCCATAATTGCTCTCCAAGCCATACGGGGAGACATATAGTCCGGCTGGCGTGTACGAGTACGTTCGTTCCAGCTTGTACCATCATCATCGTCTTCATGATCCATAGAAGCCAGAGTTTCTGTCCACTTAGACTTTGTGGCTGAAATCAAGTTACGTCTTTCTTCACGCCCATCATCTCCTGCCTTATTTGAAAGTTGAGAAAGAATTTTCTCTGCAACCTGTTTAGCGTCTCCTACAATACCTACCGAAACCGGCTTAGTCAGCCCGATGCGATCAGGGTTTATATCGACCTGAATTAACTTCGCATCTTGGGGCCAGTAATCTATTCCATAGCATGGAAGTGTGGAGAATGGATTAAGCCTTGTTCCGAGAGCAAGTACAACATCGGCCTGTTTAATTAATTCCATACCTGCTTTTGATCCATTGTATCCAAGAGGCCCGGCAAATAATGGATGTGATCCGGGGAATGCGTCATTATGCTGGTAATTACAACATACTGGTGCATCAAGCTTCTCTGCCAATTTCTGTGATGCCGGTATAGCTTCACCCAAAACAACACCTGCACCGTTCAGAATCACCGGGAATTTAGCATTTGACAATAATTCAGAAGCCAAAGTAATTGCTACCGCTCCTCCTGAAGGCCTTTCAAAATCCAGAATTGGTGGCAATGCGATATCAATTAGATGTGTCCATAGATCACGTGGTACGTTGACTTGTA
>JAKUUF010000176.1 GCA_022448705.1 SAR324 cluster bacterium
CATTTCTTATTGGAATCGTTGGCGTCTGGGTCGCATACAAACTTCACTACTGGGTCGAGCGCAAGTTCAAGATTGACGATGCAGTTGGTGCGGTAGCAGTACACGGCTATGCCGGTTCTTTCGGAGTAATAATCTGTGGATTCATGCTCTGGGGTTACCCAGCACTGGCTGATGGTTCTGCTACGATCACCCCTTGGGGACAAATCGGTGGCGCAATCATGATGTTTTTTGTTCTGGGATTCATACCAACTTGGATTGTTGCAAAAATTCTAAATGCCATGGGTATTCTTAGGATTCCTAAGGAAGTTGAAATTGCAGGACTGGATTATATGGATAATCAAGCAAGTGCTGCAGCTGGGCAAGAAATCGTCAACGCTGAATTGGCTGAAGGAAACGCTAGTTCCTCTTAATATTTAACTTTTATATGGAGAATGTTTATGAGTACTGGAATTGAAAGTTGGACTCCTGTCAAAGAAGTAGCGGCCTTGTCCCCGTTTAGTGGCAGTGAATTTGTATTGACCATTATTGCGGTGGCAGTTTGGATTGTCTGGCACATATGGCAGATTAAGTCTGAAAACAGCACATATGAAGAGCAAACCAGTAAACTGCAAGGGAATCCTCCCAACTAGATATCTGGAGATTAGGTCATTGCCTAAATTGGTGAGTGACTGAAACTCTGCCCATAAATAGACACTGCCGTACTTCGAGTGCGGCAGTGTCCCTTCCTGAGGGAATTTTTCATAAATTTATAAATCTTTCAAGACTGATTTTCAGTTTTTTCCAGGAATCCAGTCAGTTCCACAAAGAGGAACTTGTGCAATCGCGGCAGCTTCTACTGTCAAGGCAACCAGGTCTTCCGGTTCAAGATTGAGAACGTGACTTTTGCCGCATGCACGCGTGATAGTCTGTACTTCCAGTGTCATAACTTTGAGGTAATTCGACAATTTTCTTCCTGCTAAAACTGGATCAAGTCTTTTGGAAAGCTCGGGATCCTGTGTTGAAATTCCGGCAGGGTCCTGACCTTCGTGCCAGTCATCGTACGCACCGGCTGTAGTTCCAAGCTTCCGGTATTCATCTTCAAGTTCGGGATTGTTGTCTCCCAGTGCAACCAGTGCTGCAGTTCCAATAGAAACAGCATCTGCTCCCAAAGCCAGTGCTTTTGCCACATCAGCACCATTCCGAATACCACCGGACACAATAAGTTGTACTTTTCGGTGCATTCCCAGCTCCTGTAAGGCTTTAACTGCCGGACGAATGCAGGCCAGTGTGGGCTGCCCCACATGCTCGATAAAGACTTCTTGAGTTGCTGCAGTACCGCCCTGCATTCCGTCGATTACTATCACATCAGCACCTGCCTTCACTGAAAGCGCTGTGTCGTAATAAGGACGGGCACCACCGATCTTTATAAAAACCGGTTTTTCCCAGTCAGTGATTTCCCTTAATTCGTGAATTTTTATTTCAAGGTCATCCGGACCTGTCCAGTCAGGATGACGGCATGCCGAACGCTGATCTATCCCCTTGGGGAGATTTCGCATTTCGGCAACTCGATCTGAAATTTTCTGACCTAACAGCATCCCTCCTCCACCAGGCTTAGCTCCCTGCCCAACTACAACCTCAATTGCATCTGCCTTGCGCAGATCATCAGGATTCATTCCGTAGCGGGAAGGCAGATACTGATAAACAAGGGTTTCGGACTGTTCACGTTCTTCCGGAGTCATTCCACCGTCACCGGTTGTTGTTGAAGTTCCAGCAATTGATGCCCCCCTGCCCAGTGCCTCCTTGGCCTGTGCGGATAACGAACCGAAACTCATTCCAGCAATTGTGATTGGAATCTTCAGCCTGAGCGGATTTTTTGCGAATCTGGTTCCAAGAACCACATCGGTACCGCAGCATTCTCGGTATCCTTCAAGTGGATAACGAGACATTGAAGATCCAAGAAACAAAAGCTCATCAAGCCCGGGAAGTGAGCGTTTTGCTCCTCCGCCTCGAATATCATAAATACCAGTAGCTGCAGCTCTGCGGATTTCAGATAAGGTGTATTCGTCAAAAGTTACAGATTTTCTTGGATGTGTTCTTGGTATATGTTCGATCATTATAAATCAGTATGATTCAACGTTATCA
>JAKUUF010000177.1 GCA_022448705.1 SAR324 cluster bacterium
CTTACTTGTCGGAGACTGAAATTGCCGTAGATACAGAATTACACGGACTCAAACTATTTCGAGATGAAGTCTGCCTAGTCCAAATATGTGATGATAAAAATAATGTAAGTCTGATTAAACCAAAAAAAGATGAAACACCGCCTAATTTAAAACTCCTACTAACAGATCCTAATGTTCCCAAGGTATTTCATATTGCCATTAGTTACGTAGCCTTCATAAAAACATCCCTTAATATTGAAGTGCAACCATTTTGCTGCACGAAACTAATGAGCAAGCTTATTAGGACATATACTCAGGATCATGGATTAAAAGATCTTATTTTAGAAATACATGGCAAGAAGATCAACAAGGAACAGCAACAGTCGAACTGGGACAGTGTAATACTCACGGATAAACAACTAGAATACGCAGCCAACGATGTTTTGTATTTAATTAAGATTTACCGGAAACTGCTAGATAGGATGGATAAACGTTCACCTTTAAAATCCGGCATTACCATCAGTGAGTTAAACCAGAAGGCGCAATCAATTTTACCTGGTCTTGTTGAGTTGCTGATTCACGGTTATGGTGATAAGGATGGAGGATGGGAAAGCAGTCTGTTTTCTCACTGAAATATACTAACTGAATTTATAATCAAAGTTGCTCTTTATTAGATGTTTGATTCCGCAAATGTTTTTGCCTAAATTTATTTTGTAAATCCCCAAAACTTGTATCCTTCAAAGACTGCAATCTACGTAATTGTTTAACATGTCTTAGTGCTTGCAGAGATCTAACATCAGCACCTTTTCCTGAAAAATGCTGAACAGATAAATCCCGAAGTTCATTAGCACTGATTGGTGGAAGTTTATGTTGTACAAAATATTTGTTTAACATATTTTGCAATTGAGCTGCAGTCAAAATCCTGCCTTTGTTGTTGATCCAGAAAGACTGATCTCCGTCTATATTATCGATCAATTTCAAATACGATTTCAGTACCTTGATAGAAACAGGACTGAATGGTACATCACGATACTTTGAATCCTGAAAATATAAACGGACCTGCCCTTCATCCAGTTCAGGTATCGCAGATCTTATCTTGATAATTTTCGCAAGTGACATTCCTAAACCGTAAATAAATTCCAACAAAAGTCGTTGTTGATGCCCTTGTAATGAGTCTTCAAACGAAAGTTCAAATAGTTGATTTATTTTACTTATTTCAATACTTCGATGACCAATTTCATTAATATCCCTTGGCAGTTTAAAATGCTGAATTGGATTTTTAACATTTTCGGATTCTGCCAAGAACTGATAAAAAATCTTTATGCCGCTGATACATGTAACCATGGTGCTTCTTTTCCAATTCAGTACATTCATTTGATGCTGCATAAAAGCTTCAATTTCACGGACTCCAAGATTTTCAATGAGCCATTTATCCGGAATTGCTAATTTCTTATGAAATTTTTCGCAAAAACTTACAAACATCTTAATTGAACTTAGATAAAGACTTATAGTGTCTGGAGCCAACAACTTTTTTACTTGCAAATGTGACTTATAAAGACCCATAATCTTATCAAGTTCTGCCTTATCCATAAATCAAAAGAGATATTAAATGAAAAAAATTGAAGCGATTATTAAACCGTTTAAACTTGAAGAAGTAAAAGAAAACCTGGGTTTGATTGGAATCCACGGTATGACAGTAATTGAAGTTAAGGGCTTTGGACGACAAAAAGGCCATACAGAATTATACCGAGGAGCAGAATACATTGTTGATTTTCTACCAAAAGTTAAAATTGAAATTGTCGTAAGTGATGATGATTTGGATAAAGCTGTTGAATCAATACAAAATGCTGCAAAGACCGGGAGAATCGGAGATGGAAAAATATTTGTAACAAATTTGGAGCAAGTAGTCCGCATTCGTACTGCTGAAGATGGTGATAAAGCTTTATAAGCATAAGTTATTTGCGGTTACTTTTTGCTACAAAACTCTGGCAAATATTACCGGATATTTGAATAACGTAAGTTGAAGGTACGATTCTAGATTTAAAGCCCAATTTTGAACAACCATACGGCCTGTCAGCATCCCAGGATACCTGATAATATTT
>JAKUUF010000178.1 GCA_022448705.1 SAR324 cluster bacterium
ACAGTGACCCTTGGTATTCTCAGTATAATTAAAAGATTAAATAGGAAAAAAAAGACTTATGGGAGTATGGATTGAAATACCTTCTGCATTAAAACAATATGTAAATAACCAGGATGAGGTAGAAGTTGACGGCAGCTCAGTTGAAGAGGCATTAGATTCTTTGTGCACACAATTCACTGAAATCAAACCAAACTTGTTTGACGAAAATGGCATAGTCAGAAATTTTATCAATGTCTATCTCAATGATGATGACATTCGCTATGCTGACGGCATGAACAGTGCGGTTAAGGACGGAGACAGCATTCAGATTGTCCCTTCGGTTGCGGGAGGATCTGTATACAGCTAAAAAAGGGCACAATGACTTTAAATAATGAGGAAATCAACCGCTACAGCCGGCACCTGACCCTGCCTGAAGTCGGCATGGGGGGCCAGTTGAAGTTAAAAGAGGCCAAAGTACTGATGATTGGAGCCGGGGGTCTGGGTTCACCACTGGGCATGTATCTGGGTGCTGTGGGAATCGGGAAACTCGGGTTAGTTGATTTCGATGTGGTTGATCACACAAATTTGCACAGACAGATCGCTCATGCCGCCTCTGATGAGGGCCGGCCTAAAGTGCACTCTCTGCGCGACACAATTCTGGCGGGCAATTCCAATATTGAAGTGGATGTGCATAATATCCGCCTTGAACGTGAGAATGTTATGGAACTGTTCGGGCAATATGACATCATTGCTGACGGATCTGATAATTTTGAGACTCGATACCTGATCAATGACGCTGCATATTTTACTAAAAAGCCGCTTGTATCTGCTTCAATTTTTCGCTTCCAGGGACAGATAACAATCTTTGATCCTGAGTCCGGCGGGCCGTGTTACCGGTGCCTCTATTCAGAACCGCCTCCTGCCGCATTGGTTCCAAGTTGAGCAGTTGCGGGTGTCCTGGGCGTGCTCCCGGGAGTTGTTGGACTGATACAGGCCACAGAGGTAATTAAGCTGATTCTGGAGAATGGAGTTCCCCTGAAGGGACGATTGCTCTTGTATGACGCTATGAAGATGAATTTCAAAGAGGTACGTGTACGCAAAGACCCAGAATGCGCTCTCTGTGGAAAACATCCTACCGTTACTGAGTTGATTGATTACAGGGAATTTTGTGATATACAGCTACCGGGAACTGCAGTACAGGAAGAATTTGACGAGGACTCATTTGAGCTTTCGCCCCTGGAATTCAAAAAGGCACTTGAACAGGACCCTGCAGCAGTGCTGGTTGATGTTCGCGAACAATATGAATGGGACATTTGCTACATTGACGGCGCAAGGTTACTGCCAACCAGCAGTTTTGATCCCGCAACCAGCGGACTGGACAAGGAGGCACCGATATATTTATATTGCTACAAAGGTCAGCGTTCAATGACGGCACTGAAGGAGCTATGGAACGCCGGTTACAAAAATCTTAAAAACCTGAAGGGTGGCATTGATCTCTGGGCGGAAGAAGTTGATCCAGATATGCCGCAATATTAATTTCAGGTAAGCCCCTTCCAAACAGCAAATTCATTTTCAGGTAACAAAGGAGTTTAAGTGGAGATTCCGGAAGAAATTTTAGCAGAGTGTCACGCGCATGGCGTTGATGCATATCCGGAAGAGACCTGCGGCTTTATCACAGGTAACCGTGATGATCCGAACTCTCTTGAGACTGTATGGCCGATGCGAAATATCATGAATGAACTTCATGAGAAGGACCCGGCACAGTATCCCCGCACCGCCCGTGACGGTTATGTAATTGATCCGCTTGAACAACTGAAACTTGAACGTTCCCTTAAAAAAGAGGGAAAGGAGATTAAAGTAATTTATCATAGCCATCCGGATGTTGGAGCTTATTTTTCAGAAAAAGACAAGGAGGATGCACTGTGGAACGGGAAGGCCAGATATCCCGGAGTAAAATTTTTAGTCTGTGGTACAACCGGAGGAAAACCTGACGGTGCGATTATTGCGGACTTCAATCAGGGCAGCGGTGATTTTGATATAACACCAGTTACTGTAAATTCAACCGAAGCGTATGCTGGAATTGTGGGTGGTG
>JAKUUF010000179.1 GCA_022448705.1 SAR324 cluster bacterium
TGTGTTAGTGGCAAGTTTTAGATGTATACCTTCTTTTTGAACCGAACGTCTTACAGTTGTATATTTCTGAGTCTTTTTAAACTGTTTGGACAATCCAGACAGCAATCCCCCTCCGGCATCAGTTCCCCCAAGGCTTCCTTCCAGGGCTTGGAGTCCCTCTGGAGTTACCTTTACCTTGGAATTGGCTGTAAGCTGGGTAGTTTCGCTAGTTTCCTGGTTCATATATTTAACCGAACTGTCTGCGCTTACCTTTACAAGATAATCTTTATAAACAAATTTGTTCCGTCGTACTTTTTTCCAGCGCTTGCCGTTTTTGCTGTATTCGATTTTTCCCTTGATTTCAACCAGCATTCCCAAAGGAATTTTTTTTGCCAATGCTGGCTGCAGCATAAGGGCCGAGATGAAAAGAAAGGATACGATGAGCTTAATGAGACGCATAAAACCTCCTGCGGGATTGATTAAAAAAATCTATGTTTAGATGTATTTGTGATTGCTTTTTTTGAGATTAACACAACTTTGATATATAAACAACATTTAATGCTAAAAAAACCGCTTAAATCAAACAAGTCAGAAATATTGTTAAATCCTCAGCTTTAATAAAAAATATTTAAGTGTTTATTTGTTCACTTCAGTATCTCTACTTTCATGCCAACCTCAAGTTTTCCTGAAGAACGTGGGATTAAATTTTGACCAAAAACTACTTTTCCATTAAATTTTCTGTATTTTGCTAGCGTTTTCAAGGGCTCCCTACCGGAGAATTTGCCAGTTTCAGGATCAACAGTCGTCAGCACACACCTGGAACAGGGTTTTACTATTTGCAATTCACAGTCACCAATTCTAATGGCTTCCCAGTTATCTTCCTGGTAGGGGTCTGTATTTTTTACAACCAGGTTAGGACGAAAACGTTTCATCGTAATTTCTTCAGGAACTCTGCTGTTGAGGTCGAATAAAGAAGATTCGGAAATCAGAAGCAAAGGGAACCCATCAGAAAAAGCTACCTGATTTCTTCCAATTGCATAGTCTGGATCTACCTGGCGATTGCTGTGATCCGGCATAAAAACAAAATTGCATCTTTTCCCCAAATAATCACTTATCCAGCTTTCTGCTTGTTTATCTGCCGCTAATGCCTCGCACCGGTCTCCCCAGATTTCAACCATTTGCGGTATTCCTTCTGTTTGAAATAAAGGCAGTTTTAATTCTGCCATACCTGGCGCATTAAGTCTGAGTGTACGGTCAACAATTTCTGTCTTAAGCAATGCCATTTCAGGGCTGGTTCGTTGTGTGATGAATTGTGCGGAATCATCAACAACCATCCAGCGCCTGTCATGAGCCAGCCCTCTTTGTTCCAGATTTGAATTTTTCAAAGAAATTTCACTGGCTGATTTTACCGGGTATACAATGATGTCGCTGAGTTCAGGATGCGCCATTCTGTTTTTTACTGGGTGACGGTTGCAAATCCTTTTAAGGCAATTAATAATTAAGAAATTCCAAATTTCATCTCTTAAACTTTAATACTTTAAATCTATATGCTTAAAAGATGTCTTTGAGGAAAAACCAGATGGAATTCTCCTGAACACTCCCTGTTATCCAGCTGAAAAGGGATAATTACATACTCATCTTCCTGAATCGAATCATTCAGAAAAACAAGCTGTAGAATGTGACGGAAACGTGAAACTTTAAGTTTTTCACTTTCAGGCCAGAGTTCAATTATGCTGTTAAAAACCCCTCGTAGTAATTCTCCTATTTCAAGATAAATCAATGAGTCTGCTTCACGCAAACCAATAAAAACATTGCTTTTATCAGGAGCATTTCTTTGGTGGACCAAGGAAGCCAGGCCTTCTCCAACAGATCTGCTTAAATGCAGGATCCAAACTGACCTGGTATGTTTCATTTCAAACAATGAATAATAGGATCTTCCAGGCGACCAACTTTGTAAATTGGCACAAGAAAGGCATTGTTCAGGATTGTTAGTAATTCTGAAAGCTCCGGGAAGTACGGACTGTAATTGAGCTGTCAGTGTGTTAATTAGTCTCTGGTACAAAAGATTGTCTATTGATTCAGTATC
>JAKUUF010000018.1 GCA_022448705.1 SAR324 cluster bacterium
GCGTAAAAATGATCTTGTTGCAGAAATTTATCATTCCGGCATTTCTGGAGTTGAAGGTGCAGGGGGAGATTATCCGGCGATTGTACCAGTGACTCCCACAGGTGCTGCCGCATCTGCTCCTCACTTAACCTGGGATGACCAGGAAATACCTGACAATTCTGGAACGTTTTTTGAGATTGCAGGATGCTACCGGCGATATCACTGCCCGCTTTGCCGTACGGTTTACCTAGGGGCACCACCAAAAAAATATCTTGAAGTGGAAAAGGCTGTTCTGGAAGGAATTGTAGCAGGTTTAGATGCAGCTAAACCTGGTAATCATGCTGAAGACATTGAAGCAGCATGGCGTCAAACCATTGCAAGGTACGGTTTTGAAAAAACAAGCCGCTGCGGCTATGCCATAGGTTTGAGTTATCCTCCGGACTGGGGTGAGCGTACTGTAAGCTTTCGTCCCGGAGACAAAACTTTACTGGAACCGAATATGACTTTTCATTTCATGCCTGCTCTCTGGTTTGATGACTGGGGAATAGAAATTACAGAAAGCATCGTCATCACTGAAAAAGGAGCGGAGCCTCTGGCTGATGTGCCGCGAAAACTGTTTGTAAAGGATTAGTATAATAATGATCGAAACAAGAAAATAATATTTCAACGCAACAATGTAAATGCAGAACCGAAACGTCCCAAAACTGTTATCCAGCAGATGCTACCGAATACCACTGCCAGAATAGGGAAGTACTCCGGAAAAATGCATATGATGACAAAAAACAGAATTGTTTCTGTACCCTCTGTCAACCCTCCTAGATAGTAAAATGCCTTAAGCCCATGAGCATCAGAAGAGATGCCTTGTTTTTCGGCTGCTGCAGCAAAGGCCAGAAAGCTGGAACCTGTGCCTATGAAGGAAAAAATCAAAAAAGCCGCAGCAAGACCGTTATTTTCTGGAGCAGCCAGTGCAAACCCCATAATAACCACTGAATAAAAAATAAAATCACAGGTAATATCCAGGTAGCCACCTAAATTTGTAGGGCCGCATTTTCGGGCTACCGCACCATCAAGTCCATCAAAAAAACGGTTTACTAATATCACTGCCATTGCTGTGGAATACAGCTTAAACCATAGCAAAGGAACCACCATCGCCCCAACCGCGAAGCCGGCAAGTGTGATTGTGTTTGCTGAAATTTGACGAGGGATATGATTCGCCAGACCGTTCATGATTGGATGGATAATTTTGTTTATCCTGTGATCCAGCATTACACTGATTGACCTTGAGAATTATGGATGTTGTATTTTTCCCTGAGTAAAATCAACCGGGAAATATATACTTCATCGTCTTTCAGACTTTCATTTAATTATGTCTGAACCTCTGAAGCAGCACAAAAATAAGAATTAAAAAATTTAATGGATTTCTTCAGGAAGTCAATTCGATGCGCTTGAGAATTGCGTTGGCAATGTCTTCCTTTCCTACATGTTTCTCGGGTTCGTTTTCAGGCTGAATTAACCATGCCACCTGGGTACCATCCGGTTTGAACTCTTCTGCACGATTTGCCACAACCATTTGTGGCCCTCCTTTTTTGGAAAAGGGTTTTTTAGCAATCTTCATCAGTTCTTCATGAGAAACATTTTCTTCATACTTGAAGGTGACTGTTTTAAGCTGAGGATATTTCTTTCGTACTTCGTCAACCATCTTTGGAGTCGGCATCAGTTTTAAATCTAACTGTTTTATCCTGCTCGATAATTTCCCTTTGTAAACTTTCACAGGCTGGAAATCCGCAACCGCTGCAGTAAAAATCCCCCAGTCAAAAGACTGCTGACTGAGTGACTTTTTCAATATACTTGCATAGTCCTCAAACGTTGCTGCAATTTTAGTATTTATAAAATCCGGAGCAGAACGGCTTCCCTTACCCAGAATCAATTCAACTGATGCTCCGCGCAGCCAGGCTTCCCTTGCTATCTTGATGGAAAGAGTACCTGTGAAGTATGTAGTGATACTCCTTATGTTGTCCAATGGAACAGGAGTCGGGCCGCCCGTGATCAGCAAAGATTTTCCGTAAAGTGAAGATTTACTGAGAGACCTGATTGTGGCTGCTACAATCAGGTCCAGAGAGGCTAAATTATTTTTACCATGAGCTTGTGTGGGTGGAATCAGGCTGACCCCCATTTCCTGCAATGTCTGCATAGAGCGAGTCAGAATTTTGTTATGCATCGAACCATGCATTGCAGGCGCGAACAATAGAGGAATTCCCATACGTTCCATTCTTCCAAGAGCTGCTGCAATGGCCGAGGAAACCACACAATCCGCAATACCCAGTGCAGCCTTATTCAAAATGTTGTACGATGCAGGAGCAACGACAAAAACATCAAATGGAGTAACATCACTTAAATGTTCTGCCTCGGAAGTAAACCGGTCTATTACAGGATTCTGTGAGCACCATTCAAGCGCCTCCTTGGCAACATAACGCAGTCCTTCATTAGTGGCATAAACAACTACGTCAGCCCCTTCCCTGCGAAAATCACGTACCAGGTCCGGCATTCTGTAGGCCGCAATGCTGCCTGTTATCAGCAAGGCAACACGTTTTCCGGACAAATGTGAACCGGTTAAACGGACATCGCGGTCAGTAAGCTGCGAAGGCGGAGGGGGGTCAATTTTCCATTCTAGAGACATTTTGTGTGTTCAAATTTGATCTTTTAAAGCTTTTTACTGTTTAAGTTTAATATATTAAGGACTACCGCCTTTACTAAAGTAACGTTGCTGCTAATTCGGCAAGAGGAGAGCGCTCGCAGCTGGTGAAACGTACATGCCCAGACATTGATGATTCCTTGAAACTTTCAACCAGCGTGCTCAGGCCGTTGGAGGAAAGATTTACATCCGGATTGTCAATTTGATTTGGATCACCTGTTAAAACTATTTTCGTCCCTTCGCCCACTCTGGTAACTATGGTTTTCATTTCGTGTGGTGTAAGGTTCTGTGCTTCATCAACAATCATATACTGATTGGGAATAGTGCGTCCCCTGATATATGTCAGCGGTTCAACAATCAACATTCCCCTGTTCATCAGCTCATGGTAACTGTCGCGTTTTGAAGTACTTTTTGAAGCTGGATTATTGATCAGCAATTCCAGATTATCAAAAATCGGCTGCATCCATGGAGCAAGTTTTTCCTGAGCATCACCCGGCAGGTATCCCAGATCACGCCCCATTGGAAAAATTGGCCTTGAGGCCAGCATGCATGAATAAATATTTTCTACCAGCATTTGCTGTAAGCCCACAGCTAAAGCCAGCAAAGTCTTGCCTGTGCCCGATTTACCACTCAGTGTTACAACCGAAATCTCCGGGTTCTGCAACAGTGCCAATGCCAGTTGCTGTTCAGGATTTCGTGCACGGATTCCCCAGATACCCTGTTCTTTTGATACCTGTTCGAACTGTTCTTTCTCAGAATTATATGTAGCTAAAACTTCTTCATCCGGTGCTTCAGAACTGCTTAACAAAAGTCCTTCATTTGGATTAATTTCTTCCCTTTGCTGCTGTTCAGAAAATACCTCTTCTTTTGAAATTGATGACTGTTTCGCAAGTCTGCGCAATTTTTGTTTATCAACTTCATAGCGGTGCATTCCTGAATAAAGGATTGAATCATCCAGTCTGTTTCCCTGATAGCAAATTGTAGGAACATTCAGTATGTCAGCCTTCGTTCTTAAATTCTCATCCTGTGAAACAAAAACAACTTCTCTGCTTTTCTGATATAGTGTCCATGCAACAGCAAGTACCTTGTTTGAAATATGCTTAAAATCAGGGCTGTACGGTAAAGATCCTGAATTTGGCTCTGACAATTCAATCCTCAATTTCCCGCCATTAGGCAGGCAAACACCTTCGGAAAGACTACCTAATTGCCTGCATTCATCCAGCATCCGTGTGATAATTTGTGCTGAACGCCCTTTTTCTCCCAGATCCATTTTGATGCAATCCAGTTCCTCCAGGATGCATACAGGTAGTACAACCTCCTTATCAGGAAAGTCATAAAGTGCCTCCGGAGTATAGAGCAGCACGCTGATATCAAGTACGCAAACAGGTACGTCACTCATGTATCTTCAGGAAGTTGAAAAAAGACTGTACCTGGCTTTAAACAGATGAAGCATAATGCAATACAAATAAGTCGTTTTTTATGAACTGGTTTTTCGGCTAATTATCCAATATTGAATGGGCCACATTATAAACCAGTAGGTCCAGATGGTCAATCCAAGAACGGTTCCTGCTGAGAATGCTGCTGATTTTTGTCAGAAGATTTCAGTAGATTGAAGGATTTTTTTGTGCCAGATTGATTGCTTAATGCTCACTTAAATGTTGCCGCATGAAACTCAATTTCTTGCACTTTAAGAAAATCTGAGGTAAAAATTTGGTAAGAGCAGTTATTTTTCCGGCTCATTAAATCAAAGAAAGGTAATTAATGGCACTTCAGTTAACATCCGGACTGCAGCCTGAGCTGCTTTCCGAAGAACAGAAGCAGTGGCTTGCCAACGCAATCTGCGGAGCTATTACAGCGGACGGCTCAATTGCGCCAGAGGAAGTAGAATATCTCGAACGCGCGCTCTCTTTTTTACCAACGCAGACAGACGTGAAAAACATGATGCAGGCAGTAAAGGACCAGAAGCTACCTCAATTGGACCGTCTGCCTGGTGCCACCAGAGAGTTGGAGGTAAAAATATTCATTGACCTGGCCACAGTCATTTCGGTTGACAATATCCTTGGTGCAAATGAAATTGACTACCTTCTGGAGATTGGGCGAAAGCTCGGTTTTGGACGTGAATTTGTTCGTGTTGTTATACGCTGGGCCAGTGAAGGCATTGTCTGGAAACGAAAAATGCAGCACCTTATAGATGCAGGAAGCTCCCTGGAAGCTGAATATTCAGATTAAAGAATAAATGGGTGGCGGAGGCAACCAACGTTTTTAAAACTAGCAAATGAATAGTAAAAAATTATTCCTTAAGAACAAGCTGAGTCAGCATGTGTCTGGTTTCGCCAACTTCAAATTCGAGCAAGTGATGTGGTGCATCTGCTGAAAAGGTAAATTCAAAATGAGTTTTTTCTCTTGGAAGAAGTGCACGCAGAATTCCTGATTGAGGGAAAATCAGTATTTTGCGTGCCTGCATTTGGCCAAGCGGAGTATCAAGGTTAATTTTCTCCTTCAGTTCAGCCACCATCCTGATCATGCTCATCGAGCGTGGCAGACCTTTATCCTCAAGCTCCAGTGCCAGCAGCGGCAGAAAAAGAGTAAATGAATAATCCTCAGTCTGAAGTATATTAATCAGGTTTTTTCTCAGAAAGAAAATAACTACTTCAAATGGTACTGCCTGTTGCTTACTCAAATCTGTTTCAAACTCCATCGCATTGCCGGATTTATCCAGTCTTGTCTTCATCATTTTCCCGGAATAGGTATTGACAATCCGAAAATCTTCACGCAGATCTTCTTCCTCATACCATTTTGGAACACCGGAATCCGATTCAAACCAGAGTGTCTTTCGTGTAAATACATCCCCGTCAGGTTTGGTGTTTTCATTTTGTTCTATTATGAACCGTGTGCCGTCTTTAATTAATTCCACATAACGGTAATGGCTGTGTCCTGTGACTTCTGAACGCTCCAGATTCCAGTGTTTAAATGAAGCTCTGCTGCCTGGCAGCAGTTCACGAAGATAACTATCCATTGCGTAAACTGGCTCAGCTTGAATCATCATACCTGCCAGTAACAGATTAATAATTATTATCTGCCTGAAGCTTTTTTCCCATTTCCCCATCAGTTGTATGCTCCTTCACATTTTCGGCATATAGTCCAATGTGATTTTGCTCTTGGCGGGTCCACAATGCACTGGCGGCAGACAACTTCTCCGCAACGGTGGCAAATCATTTTGCTTGCCTGAAAACGTGACATGGACTTGCTGCAAACATTACAAATTTCTGCCAGTCTTTTCATTTCTTAGTCTGTTGAATGGATTAAAAACTTATTAAAACTGAAAAGTATATTTACTGCAAAATCATATCTCAGCAATTATTTTGAGTGCTCAGGTTAATCCTGTGTTTTAATTTACCTATTTACTAATGTCATCTGGAATAAGAAGCAATTTCAAGGTGACCTTTATACTTGTATTTGACTTCCTACAAAAAAATTCATTTAATCTGCAAAAAATATTTTAAATGGATTTGATTTTGCAATAGGAATTTGCTTAAATTTGACTGTATATTAACATAATGGAGCTTACCTTCATACGTAAAACCTCATAATAATGATGCCATGAAAGAAATAAAACGTCTGCTCTTGAAAGAGAAGGCGGCAATTCTCTCAGACATTCGGGAAAAAACAGAGAGCAATGGCGATAATAAAACTGATATTGGTGACGCCATAGATTCTTCTGTTGAAGAACAGGAACGTGAATTGGATCTATTACTTCAGGACCGGGAACAGGCAAGACTTGAAGGAATTGAAATCGCACTCACCCGCATTGAATCAGATGACTTCGGTTACTGTGATGAATGCGGAGAAGAAATATCCAAAAAAAGACTTCTTGCTGTTCCACTGGCCCGAACGTGCATCAATTGCCAGTCAAATATTGAACGCAGCCGACTCGCACAAAATGCGTTTTCCCGTGCAGACTACTCCAGCCAGATTTTAAGCGAAGAGTAACTTTTTTTCTTCATTACGCTTTTATCTGTCAGTAGCCACTGTTCCGCAAACTCCGTCGCTGCATTTTATGATACCAGTGTCGGTTACAGTTTTTTGAAATTTAAACAATACCACAAAAAATAGTGCCGTATATTGCGGCTTATAAAATCTGAACAGCATGGCCAATCTGCTGAATTACGATGCCAGCCAGCTACTGGCTTTTATTCTGGTACTGGTACGTGTCAGCGGAATAATCCTTACCGCACCAGTCTTCGGAAGCTCCAGTACCCCTCCTCAAATCAAGGTGGTTTTGAGTTTCATGCTGGCACTTATTCTCTACCCTTTCATTCCTCATATCACAGTTTTTCCAGACCGTCCTGACCATTACATTTTACTCATTGCCAGTGAACTGCTGATTGGAGCAGTTTTAGGTATTATAGGTCGTTTTTTATTTGGAGCGGTGGAATTTGCCGGAACTGTCATTGGTTTTCAGATGGGGCTCGCAATGGCAAATGTCCTTGACCCTCAGTCTCAGGAACAGATTTCTCTTGTGGGCAGATTCGAGAGCGTCACTGCAACTCTGATATTTCTGGCAATGGACGGACACTTGATTTTTGTTCAGGCCATGGTGCGGAGCTATTCAATTCTTCCTCCAGGCGGTGCCGATATCAACCAGCCTTTGATAGACAAATTGATAGAACTATCAGCCAGTGTTTTCGTGATTGGCTTACAGATTGGTGCACCTTTGATTGTAGCTCTTTTTCTTGCCAACGCGGTAATCGGTCTTCTGGCACGCTCAGTACCACAAATACAGGTTTTTATTGTAGGTTTTCCACTGACAATAATGCTTGGATTATTATTTATGCTTTTCGGAATGCCTTTTTTTGCACAGGCTGTACACCAAATGTTTGAGATGCTTGACACCCAGATATTTGATGCTCTTATATTGCTTGGAGGTTGAGAATTAACTTAATAATCAAAAACATCAGAAAATTTTATGCCGGATAATCAAGTACAGCTACATGACAACTGTTTCATCGAACAGAAAAAAAATTTTGTTTCAAGATAAATGGCAGAACAACAGGGTCAGGAAAAAACTGAAGCTCCAACGGAGAAAAAACGCAGAGAGTCTCGTGAAGAGGGTCAGGTAGCCTTCAGCAGGGAGCTTCCTTCAGCTGCTTTGCTTGCGGGAATCCTGCTGACCCTTATTGCGACCAGTCCGCTTATATTAGACGCGTTCCGTGAAATGACGACTCAGATTTTCCGGGAAATGTCTAAAGCAGATGAATTATCAATCGGCAGCTTGTATGACCTGTCCGGAGAAATCTTCTCCACTTTGCTCCCAGCCTTCGCTCCTTTTGCGGCAATAATAGTGCTTGTCGGAATTTTGGCTTCTGTATTACAGGTTGGAGTTCAAATCACCTTGAAAGCAATTGCTCCTAAATTTAATAAAATCAGTCCATTGACTGGATTAAAACGACTATTCTCCACACAATCTCTGGCTGATTTTCTTAAAAGCATGGCAAAACTGATCATTGTAGGAATTGTGGGGTACATAACATACATGGATAAGATTACTGAACTTAACGGACTATCTGTCGCAACACCTGAGGCTATTCTCGAATACAACTTTACTGTAGTGGCTGAGGTTTCAGGAAAGATAGTGCTGGCCCTGGTGGCAATTGCAATTTTTGATTATATCTACCAGCGCTGGCATCACGAAAAGCAGCTGATGATGACCAAGCAGGAAGTTAAGGAAGAGACAAAACAGACTGAAGGTGACCCGCAGCTTAAAGCAAGAATTCGCCAGATTCAGCGAGAAATGTCAAATGCCAGAATGATGCAGGAAGTTCCAAAAGCTGATGCGCTGATCGTCAACCCTACACACTTCTCTGTGGCCATACTTTATGACCGTGATGTAATGGAAGCGCCTGAAGTTACAGCAAAAGGCACAGATCACATGGCCCTTCGCATGCGGACAGTGGCAAGGGAGAATAGCGTGCCGATTCTTGAACGCCCGGAATTAGCTCGTGATTTATATGCAAATGTAGAGATCGGTGAAACAATTCCGGAACGATTCTACAAAGCAATCGCAGAAATTCTGGCCTTCGTATATCGCCTTCGCAGGAGATAAAGTTTCCGCATTCTCTGCCACTTTACCTAATATTCGGTAAGTATAGTAATTATTATTTCATTCTTTATATTTGGAGCACTACTTGCAACTGGCAGACCGTAGCGTTTCGGTTCAAAGACGTAAAATTAGTAAATGACCCCCCTTGGTAATGGATGACCAGTGGCCGCAGCAAGCATACCTTTAAATAATGTTCTAAGACAGTCAGATGTAGTTCTGGCAGCAGGTGTTATGTCGATGCTGCTGATCATGGTGGTGCCTCTGCCGATTTTGATTTTGGACCTGCTGCTTGCATTAAGCATCACAGTCGGCGTCCTTATCCTTTTTGTTGCCTTATTCACCAAAAGTTCTCTCGAGTTTTCTTCATTTCCCTCCGTACTGCTGATTGCCACAATTTTTCGGCTTTCGGTTAACGTTGCATCCACTCGCCTGATTCTGATTGAAGGACATCAGGGTACCGGTGCCGCAGGTTCGATCATCAATTCCTTTGGAGAATTTGTGGTAGGCGGGAATCAAATAGTGGGTATCATCATTTTCCTGATTCTGGTTATCATCAATTTCGTTGTCATCACTAAAGGTACAGGGCGTATCGCTGAGGTTGCCGCAAGATTTACATTGGATGCCATGCCCGGAAAGCAGATGGCAATTGACGCGGATTTAAACGCCGGACTTATTGATGAAGACGAAGCACGAAACCGTCGCTCAACTATTCAAAGAGAATCAGATTATTTTGGTGCTCTTGACGGTGCAAGCAAGTTTGTACGTGGTGACGCCATCGCAGGACTGATAATTACTTCAATCAATATTTTAGGTGGTTTGCTCGTCGGAGTTACCCAATTTGATATGACCACGGGAGACGCCTTCGATTCATATGCAACACTGACTATTGGCGACGGACTTGTTTCTCAAATTCCCGCACTTATTATTTCCATTGCTGCAGGTATTGCGGTCACCAAAGCATCAGGTGAGAATAAAATTTCTGTTGATTTGCAAACACAGATTTTCAGCAATGTACAGGCTCTTTATGTAGTCTCAGCAGTGCTGCTTACCTTTTCATTAATTCCGGGACTTCCCATTGCACCGTTCATGCTTCTTGCGGTTTTAACTTTTACCTTGGCGCAGGTCAGTAAACGCTCAAATATACAAATTGCCGAAGAGGAACACCAGGAAGAACAGGCTCGACTGCAGAAGGAACTAAGCGAGGAACCGGAAGACATTGAATCACTTCTTCCAATAGACATCCTTGGACTGGAGCTCGGTTACGGAATGATTCCACTTGTTGATGAAGAACAGGACGGAGAACTTTTGAAACGTATTAAAGCCATACGCAGACAAATTGCACTGGATTATGGTTATGTTGTGCCTCCGCTGCATATAAAAGATAACCTGGAACTCTCCCCGGGAGAATACTCAATTACAATCAAGGGTATTGAGATTGCCCGAAACGAATTGATGGTTGGACACCACCTGGCCATGAAGACCGGAGATGTGGATGAAGAGATTCCTGGTGTGGATACTGTTGAACCGGCTTTTGGACTGCCTGCAATCTGGATTTCTGAAGAAGATGAGGAACGTGCCCAATTTGCAGGATATACAGTAGTTGACCTGCCCACTGTATTGGCTACGCATCTGACTGAAATCCTGAAAAACCATGCCTACGAATTTATAGGCCGTCAGGAAACCCAAAAACTGATCGATACCCATGCTGAAACTGAACCGAAAGTTGTTGAAGAATTAATACCATCACTGCTATCATTAGGCGTTGTGCAAAAAGTCCTGCAGAATTTGCTGCGTGAACTTGTTTCTATCCGAGATCTTCATACGGTGCTGGAAACGCTGGCAGATGTGGCACCTATCACCAAAGATCCTGAACTGCTTACAGAACATGTCCGGCAGAGTCTGTCCCGGCAAATTACCCGACAATACCAAAGCCCGGACGGTCTGCTCCCACTTATCACCATGAACCAGGATTTAGAGAATCAAATTGCCAGTGCAATCCAGGATTCCGGACAGGGCGCCTATCTTGGCTTGAACCCTAACATGGCACAGGCGATCATAAACGGAATTGATGGAATGATGGAACTGTTTACCGTCAACAATTATCAGCCACTGCTGCTTTGTTCTCCGCTGATTCGTCCTCATGTAAAAAAACTGGTGGAGCGTTTTATTCCAAATATGGTAGTACTGTCACATAATGAAGTTGCTCATGATGTTAGAATTGAAGCTCTCGGAGTTGTGGAGCTTAGTGGTTAGGAAATTTAAGATCTCAATCGATAATAATTTATTTGCTGATGAAAACTCATAACTTAAAACCTGTTTTTAGATTCAGAATCTCATGAACCTGAAACGCTACCGCGTCAAAAATATTAAGGAAGCACTTGCTTTCATCAAGCGTGATCTTGGCCCGGACGCCCTGATTGTTTCCACTCGCCAAGTCAAAGAAGGCAAGGGGGCATTCGGAATGTTCGGCAAAACAATGCTTGAAGTGACCGCAGCGGCGAGTGAAGCAAAAAAACCATCGGCACGCGCAAAGGCCGCTGACACAAAGGCGGTTGAAACATACAGACATGATTCAGAAATATCTGAAGCGACCATGGCCAACACCTTCCTGACACCTAAGAATAAATCCGCGCTTTCAATTTCTGATGAAACAAGAAAGATGATGCTGCCAATTCAAGAAGAACTTCAGGGAATACGTTTAACCCTGGGAGATCTGAACAATCAGTCAGACGGTTTAAACAACCATATGATGGGTCAGCTGAAAAATGAGCTAGGTGAAATGCGGCACATGCTGCATATTCTCGCTTCCCGTTCAAATTCCCTCTCTGAACCGGATCTTCCGGAAAATCTGCTTTTGCTCTACCAGCAAATGAAATTCAGCGGACTGGAAGAGAAGTTCGCCCGACGCATTGTGCTGGAGGCTCAGCGCAACATGACTGAAGATGACGCGGAAAATTACGCTTATGTAAAAATTTTCATAGCAAGGATGCTGATGAAAATTATAAAAATAACAAAAGGCCTTGAAGGCCTTAAACCTCAACAGAAGATTGTGGCTCTGCTGGGACCGACTGGAGTGGGCAAGACAACTACTGTGGCAAAGATTGCTTCAGAACAAATGACCAAATACAAGCGTAAAGTGGCCCTGATTTCCGTTGATACAAATCATAGTCCGGCTGCCAGGCAGATTCGCTCTTTTGCAAAAATAATCAAAGCTCCTATCAGCGTTGTTACAGATAAGTCAGAAATGAACAAAGCCATCACCAGCTATGAAGATTATGAATCTATCATTATTGATACTGACGGCTGTTCCCAGCGAAATGAAAAGCAACTGCTGGAAATGCGCGAATTCTTTGACGAACGGGGGCGAATACATAATTACCTCGTTCTAAGTGCTACCAGCAAAGATAGTGACATGAACGAAGTTACACGAAAATTTGGAAGCATGCCCATTGACAGCATTATTTTTACAAAACTGGATGAAAGTGCGACATATGGCTCGCTCTTCAACCATGCAATCCGTTTCAAAAAACCCCTCTCATATTTGTCTGTTGGACAGAAAATCCCTGAAGATATTGAGATTGCCTCAAAGGAACGTTTGGTGGATTTGCTGCTGAACATATCTGGAACCTGAGAAATGAGTGGTAACAATGCCTGCCACACAAAATCCCTACACAGAACAGACCCGGCAAAGCAGGGAAGAACAGCTTGAAAAGCATGCTCATCTGGTTAAACGTGTGGTTACCAGAATGGCAGCACGTCTTCCTCCTGGTGTAGACCAAGATGAACTGTATCACGTAGGCAGCATCGGCTTGCTGGACGCGGTTGATAAGTTTGATCCCAAACGAGATGTGCAGTTTAAAACATATGCTGAATTCCGCATCAAGGGAGCCATACTTGATGAGTTGCGTTCAATGGACTGGGTGCCGCGTTCCGTCCGTGCAGCCACCAATGAATGGAGTGAAGCATGGCGCAAAATGACTTTTGAGCATGGACGGGAACCCAGCGATCATGAAATGGCGGAAGAGATGGATATGACTCTGGACGAATATCACCAGTTTATTGTCAAGGCCAGTCCCACTCCCTTAATCTCCATCGAAGAATTTAAAGCTCAATCAAATCAGGAAGAAAGCATCAGTTTACTGGATATTCTGTCAAAGCCCGGTGAAAAAGACCCATTTGATCTTCTTTCTATGCAGCAGATGAAAAACAAGCTTGCTGAAGCAGTTTCTCAGCTTGACGAACGGGAGCAGCTCATATTGAAACTCTATTATGAAGAAGATCTGAACTTAAAGGAAATAGGTGAAGTTCTGGGTGTAATTGAATCAAGGGTTTCACAAATCCGCACAAAAATAATTCTCAAGCTTCGAGCCAAATTGAGACTGATGACCAGGGAAACAATGGATTGATAAATTAAATCGCAAGAATGCAATGCCGGAAAACAGACATTCAACTGAGGTACTGCTTCAGGAACTGATCGAGCATCAGCAGACCAAGGTTCTTAAAGTTGCAAGGGAAATTGTTCCGGACGCAACTCCTGAAGATATCCGAAATCCGCAGGATTTTCCTGATCTTGTGGCAGACACACTGTTTAATTACGAAGACGGCATCCTCACCGGTTACCTCACACTGCAGACCGCACTTAGAAAACAAACCAGAACTGATAATCCCGATTCATAACTATAAGTTTTTAAATATCTCCCTCTCTCCTGCTTATCCCAATAGCTGCATGTTTACTGGCAGTCTTATGGTTTGACAAATAGATTAGTAAGCATTAGATTCCAGTTTATATTTGCAGCCTGTTTAGAAAGATTATGCTTCTGCCAATAATATGAAAGCCCGCATTCCCGCAGGGATGTTTCTTGTATCAGCGGCCTCTCTGATGTATGAAATCAGCCTGGCTCGTCTGCTGGCCATTGAATTATGGCATCACTATGCATTTCTGATCATCAGCTGTGCCCTGCTGGGCTACGGTGCAGCGGGTGCCTTTCGACTTACCTGGACCGGGCGCATTCCACTGTTCCTTCCGGTGCTCAGTTTTTCTCTTCTGCTGATCCCACTTTTCCTTCTCAGCAGTCAGCTCCCCTTTGACCCCGCACTGATGTCACTTGATCCATGGCACGGAGGCTGGCTGCTTCTGAATTTTCTGCTGCTTGCTGTTCCCTTCTTTCTTGCCGGTCTGACACTTAACCTATTACTGGAACAATACACAGAACACGTTCATTTTCTCTACGCCAGCGACCTTGTCGGAGCTTCATGCGGCATCCTGCTATTTTTCATCTTTGTTCCACATTTGGTAGAAACAGAATTACTTGGCATCTCAGCATTGCTTGCAGCTGTAAGCTGTCTCTGCCTGGCCTCAGGAAAGAAACAGAATACTGCTGTAGTAATGATTTCGCTGGCATTGATGCTTGGTTGGTTTGGACTAGAAAAGATAAAATTCAGAATCAGTGATTACAAGGAACTCCCCCTTGCCTTGCGTCATCCTCAAAGCAGGTTGCTGGAGACACAGCGTGATGCCTCTGTAAGAATAGATACGCTGGAAACACCGATGGCACGTTTTGCTCCCGGTTTGAGTTTGAAATACAGGGGAACAATTCCGAATCAGCATGGACTTACTCTGGATGGAGATCGTTTCACGGGAATGTCTCCACTTATTCCGGAATCATTGGGTCCATACCTGCGGTACCTTCCGGAGTGGATACTTTTTTTTGAGCAGTCTCCGCCGGATAATGTGCTGATTATGAAAACCATCGGCGGGCAGCAGGCCTTGGCTTCGGTTGAAGCCGGAGTTTCTTCCATCATAGTTCAAACTCCATATACACTGCTGGCCAAAAAGCTGAAAAACAGCAGCCAATTCCCGCAAATCAAAGTACGTTCCTTAGGGTCACGTGCCATGTTGGCCGAAACATGTGCTGAACCCTGCCAAATAGAGGAGCATAATTTTGACAGGATTCTGGTTGCAATAGAAAGTTCTGCTCCGGAGGGAAGCAGCGGGATGCACCCGCTTAAAACTGATCTGCTGATGAGTGTTGAGGGCGTGCAGTCCATGCTGTCCCGCCTGTCGCCTGGAGGATGGTTGGCAGTACATCGTTTCCTGCTTCCGCCGCCGCGTGCAGAAATGAGGCTGCTTGCTACTGTGATTGACGCCTCACACCGTTTGGGCTGGAAACCGGAACTTCATCTGGGTGTATTCCGCAGCCTCACTACCATGATGGTTCTGGTCTCACGAGATGCCTGGAGTTCCGAAGATCGCCAGCGATTCATGAAATTTTGCCACAGCAGAGGTTATGCTCCTGTTTACTATCCGGGAATGCCTGACAGCGAAATGAATAAATTTATCTCTCTCCCGGATCCCGTTTATGCCCAGGGTGTAAAGCTGCTGCTTGAGGATGCTCAGGCTTTTCATGCTAAGACTCCATTTAACCTTGAACCGGTGTCAGATAACCGTCCCTATTTTGAACTTTTCCTGAAGTGGTCAAGGCTTAATGAAATACAGCAGAGCCTTGGAGACAAATGGGAAGGTCTGGCCGAAGCCGGCCTGCTGGTTCCGCTTCTGTTTGCGGGTGTTACTGTATGTTCACTGCTGCTGATAGGCGTGCCCATGCTGCCTCATTTCAGGAGGATTCAAAATCCATTTTCAGTACTGCTGTATTTTTCAGGAATCGGCATGGCCTTCATGCTGACCGAAATAGCTCTATTGGAAAAACTGACTCCCTTTCTAGGCCATCCTCTTTATTCATTTGCCCTGGTGCTTGGCGGAATTTTAACAGCCACTGGTCTTGGCTCATATCTTAGCCGAAGCTGCACGCAGCTGGAAATAAGGTTTTTCTTCCTGCTGTTGATGTTTGGGCTGTTCAGTTACTTCTTTATTCTTCAGGACATGCTCAGTCTGCTTTCCGGAGCAAACTGGTTCCTGAGGCTATTGATGGCCTGGCTTGTAGTAAGCGCTTCAGGGCTGCTGATGGGAATACCATTCCCTGCAGGATTAAAATATTTTGCTGCCTCCTCCATCAACAATGAAGAAAGAAGAATCAGGGTGGCGTTATGCTGGTGCAGCAATGCCTGTGCTTCGGTTTCCGGCGCTGTCGGGGCACTATGGATCGCACAGCTTATTGGACAATCAGTTCTTTTCCTGCTGGCATCACTGATTTACGGCTCAGCATGGTTAATCATTGAATTTCGGAGAAAATAAACGTCCCTCCCGCTATTCCTGTGCAGCACCGACCATGGGAACGAAACGTACCTGGCCATGCTGTGAAGTGTGAAACTCACCATCTGAATCCTTTTCAATCAATGTCATGTTCTGGTAATAGCGTACATTTCCAAGCGGAAGTATCAGTTTTCCTCCCGCTTTAAGCTGGTCCAGAAGAGGAAGGGGCACATGGTTTGCCGCAGCAGTGATTATAATTCGGTCAAAGGGAGCATGCTCTTTCCAGCCGTAATAACCATCTCCCTGCCTAACATGCACTTCATATCCAAGCAAATTCAGACGGATTTTGACATCACGAGCCAGATTTGGTCTGATTTCCATGGAAAACGTTCTTGCCTCAAGCTCGGCCAGAATTGCCGCCTGGTATCCTGATCCAGTACCAATTTCAAGCACTTTCATTCCCTTTTCGATCACCAGCAGCTGCGACATCCAGGCAACTACAAAAGGCTGGCTGATTGTCTGTCCCTCGCCTATCGGTAGCGGACGGTCGGCATAAGCCAGACCACGTATGTTCTCAGGTACAAACTCGTGTCGGGGCACATTCATCATCGCTTTGAGTACCTCCGGACTGGTGATACCGCGCGGCTTCAGATCCACGTCAATCATCCTAGTACGCTTTTCCTCCCAGCCTTCGGCAAGCCCTGAATTCAGCGCAAACAGATAGAATAAAATGGGTGCCGCAAAGAAAAGCAATTTGTTTTTGAAGTATCTTTTTTTGCACAATGAAATCATTTACCCCCGTTCCGGATCAAATTGTTTCCTTTCCGTATTCATCATTATTTATCATTAAGACGGACTGCAAAAATTTTGAATTTTAATAAAGATTGAAAACAATGCTTTATTTAAAACACTAAGCCGGTATTCTAGTAAAGTTTGAAAAGAGGCTCCCTTCGTTAATCAATATATTCCTGAGTGTAGATCTGGCGTGTAGGCCAGTGGATACCGCTCAGCAACTGTCCACGGACTGTATCAATGCAGACTGCGAATGCAGTCTCAGAACGGATCATAAAGCCTTTATCAAAAAAATGTGCACGACTATAGCGGTAACCGTTATGACCGAAAACCTGGAAATATCCTTCCCTGGGAATAGGATCCTCTCTGTTCCAGATTACACTATCTTCCAGAGGACAGTTTTCAAGGTGGTCTGAAGATGAAAGATCCTCAATGCTCAAGCGCCTGTGAATGGGGGCATGAGTCACAATAAGGCCTTCCTCCTTGATCAGAAGCGGCAGAGACTCAAGGTAATCCAGCAGGACTTCAGGCAGGGAACTGGAGCGCTCAAGCTCCAGAGAATACAGAGTGGCGTCTCCGCTATTCAAAAGCCAGATATGGGGCATGTAAATTTCAGTGCCCTTAAAATAATCCAGCATCATGTGTTCATGATTCCCCAGAAGTGCCTTTCCGTTCAGCCTGAAAAACTCAAGAACTTCTTTAGAACGCGGTCCGCGGTCAACCATATCACCCACTGAAACCGGTTCTTCATCCGGCATCTGTTTCAGCAGAGCCCTCAGTGTATGATAATTACCTTGAATGTCTCCGATCAGGTTCATGTCTTTTTTCGGCAGGAATGCGGTAAGGCAATAATCTGTGGCTTTATCAGACTGATTTTTTCTTACTCGGCAAGCCCTGACTTAGATAAGAATCTAATATTTTCTAAATCCCCAAACAATACCTGCCAGCACCTTGCTGTATAATTTATTTCTTGACAAGATATGAGGATAATATATAACTTCTAACAAATTAAAGCTAGGCGCTATTTCCGCTCTGTAACTTCCGAAAATATAAAGTTCTTGATGCAAAAAGGCTGAATATAAATTTAAAATAATCTGCTGAATATCAATGGAATTTAGCACTCAAAATATCAAATTGATTATAATTTAAAGGCATTTTTCATGTCAGAAAAGCCAATCAGTCGATTTCCCGTTCCTGAACTAAATAATCTCCCTGAGGACATCCGTGAAACAATTTTGGCTGTTCAGGAGAAGTCCGGATTTGTTCCAAATGTTTTTCTAGCACTTGCCAATCGTCCGGATGAGTTTCGTGCTTTTTTTGCATATCATGACACTTTGATGGAAAAAGAAGGCGGACTTACCAAGGGTGAAAGAGAAATGATCGTGGTTGCAA
>JAKUUF010000180.1 GCA_022448705.1 SAR324 cluster bacterium
ACCTCAGGTTGCTCGATAATATATGGTTCTTACTCAGAACTTGATTTCTCTGAGTTCAAAACCGGCTGGTGTGGTTCTGCAGAGTTAAGGACCATGATCACTGAGAGGATTATGACTAGTGAAGTGAATATTTTTTCTTTCATATGAAAATTTACAGTAATTTTAAATTGATGAAAAGAAATCAGTTAATTCTTTTATTGTTTCCAGCGGTATTTCTTCAGGAATGAAATGTGCTGAATCAAGTGCCCGTCCTTCAACTTTACATGTAGTGTATTTTTGCCATATTTCCAGGGGCTTAAATTGTCTGCCAACTACACCTTTAGATCCCCACAACACCTGGATAGGGATTCCCAGCAGTTGATTCCTGTCTGAACGATCATGTTCCAGGTCAATTGATGCAGCAGCTCTGTAATCCTCACAGCTTGCGTGGATGCGTTGAGGATTTTGAAAAGCAGTCAAGTATGCATTTTCGATCTCACCAAACTGGTGGCCGCCGGACCACTTGTTCAAGCAATGATCTATCCATTTTTTAGGGTTGCTTTCAATCATTTTCTCGGGCAATCCTTTTGGCTGAATAAGAAAAAACCAGTGAAAATAACTTTGAGCAAATTTCATGTCGGTAGCTTCATACATATCAAGTGTTGGACAAATATCAAGCACACTGATGCCCTTTACCCGTTTCCGGTAATCTTTTGCCAACCTGTGAGCCACTCGTCCGCCCCTGTCGTGTCCAGCTACAAAAAACTCATCAATGCTGAAATAATCCATTACATGAATCATATCCTCTGCCATTGAACGCTTGGAATACATCTGGTGCTTGTCATCACTTGCCGGTGCCATGCTGTCACCATAACCCCTCAGGTCTGCTGCAATAACGGTAAAGTGTTCTGATAAAGAAGGGGCAGTTTTATGCCACATCAAATGTGTTTGGGGATATCCATGAAGTAAAAGCAGTGCCGGGCCACTGCCATGTGAACGGCAAAAAATTTTACCAAGGGGAGTTGAGACAAAGTGTTCTTTGAAATTTTGTAATTTCATCGTAGCTTATGAAACTATGAATATTTTATTTTTTAACACTCAGACATTACTTTGACTCAGCAATGACATTTCATTACGAAATTCTCTTGTACAGCGAATCGTCAAGATAGTTATGAATATGAACGGTCGTCTGTTCAGATTCAATTAAAATAACGCAATAAGCAGGTGGTTCATGAGTGTGGGGAAAATAGTCTTCCGCATTTAAATCCAGCTGTATCTGGTGATTTGTTCCATACATTGTGCTGAATGGAATACCGTGCCAACTGCCGCATACCGGTCGGTGGACATGCCCGAAAAAAATGTGCCTGATGTTGGTATAATTGCTCAGGATCTGGTGAATCCGCTGCGAGTCTTTCCTCAAGTTAATATTATCAAGGACGGGGATGCCGATTTCAAAAGGAGGATGGTGCATGAAAAGGTAAACAGGAACATTCCCGGAAGAACTCAATTGATTACTGAGCCATTTACCGCGTTTATCGCAGTATGAACCCCAGTTTGCACCATGCTCTACTGTGTCAAGCATCAGGAAACGTCCTGCAGGAGTTTCCAGAACATGCTGAACAAATCCATTCTCATCACGAGGGACATTTGGAAACACTTCACAAAATACTTGCCTATGGTCATGGTTTCCCATCAGTGGGTGACACGGCATCGGCAGGCGTTGAATTATGTCACGAAAATCATGGTATGCCTTGATATCTCCACGGTCTGTGAGATCACCTGTAATTACGCAGAATTCAGCGTCAGAATGATGCTCAATTATATTATCAATGCATGCATCAAGACGCTCACAGGGATTAAGTTTGTGAAGAGTTGTACCTCTTGGCATCAGGTGAGTGTCAGTGATCTGGATTATTTTCATTTGGAACTTAAATAAATTGGTATTTCTAGTTTAAGTATTTCTGCCGCATGGCATTTTCAATGTTAAAATTTTTTACATAAACAGATTACATGATTAAAACTATAAAAAAAATTGTTATGCATTACCACTA
>JAKUUF010000181.1 GCA_022448705.1 SAR324 cluster bacterium
AATCTCCAGAAAAGCCTCCCCATGACGGAAATGAGTTGAAACCTGGCCAACGAATGCGACCAGGGGTGTTGAGTCTTGCTTTGCTGTATGAAGAGCAATAGACAAATGTGTAAGCCCGGCTCCGCGTGTTACCATGCAGACACCTGTTTTGCCGGTGGCCTTTGCATAAACATCAGCCATGATTCCGGCACCTTCTTCATGTCGGGTCGATATTAACTTCGGTTTTTCCGACCCATAGAATGAGTCCATGGCCGCAAGAAAACTTTCACCGGGGACGCAAAATACGTATTCGATATTGCGGGCCTTAATGGCCTCAAAAATTGTTTCTGCAACTGTCATTTTTAAAAATGCTCCCAGGATCTCAGCCTCAGGTCATTATGAACTGGGTCATTCCCATGCAGTTATGGTAAAATGGTCTGTACCTTTCAGTGTCGTAGAAACGCTCAACGTCTATCTTTTTCTCATATTCTGTCACCACTTCAAAAGGTACATGATCATACTTCCCGTCCTTCAGGCAAACCATTCTTCCGCTCTTTCCATCCATAATAAGATCAATTGCAAGGTTCCCGTAAACCATTGGAACAATAGAGTCTATTGCGTCCGGATGCCCTGAACGAGTCATGTAGCTCATCTTCTGATTAATGGTGCTGATGTTTTCCCCATTACTGTATTTTGAAGCACGTTTCTGCAGTTCAGCACTTATGAGGTCGCCGATTCCACCCAGTTTTTTGTGACCGTATGCGTCGGTATCCTGATTTGCAAAAGTCATTTCTCCGCCTTCAAACATTGATCCTTCTGAAACCAGCACAACAGAATAATTGCTTTCATTATCCCTGCGATCTTTCATCAGCAATTCAGTCAGCCTTTCAATATCGAATTTATGTTCAGGAATCACGCAGCGGTCTGATGCACCTGCCATGGCGGGGACCAATGCAGTATAGCCGGCATATCGTCCCATCACTTCAATCACCATCAGCCTTTCATGCGAACCTGCACAGGTACGCAGCTGATGAGCGAATTCTATGGTTCTTGTCACACAGGTACTGAAACCGATGCAGTAATCTGTACCGGGCACATCATTATCCATGGTCTTTGGAATTCCTATGCAACGTATACCTTCCTCGTGCAGGCGTAGGCCGTAGCTGAGGGTGTCATCCCCTCCGATCGGGACAAGGTATTCAATTCCGAGGTACTCCAAGTTTTTTATGATTTCACCAGTCAAATCATTTACGTCTTCCCTGTAATTCCCACGCAAGAATTCTGGCACATTCTTTTTGGAAACTTTACTGGGTTTGGTGCGCGAAGTGTGCAGAAACGTCCCACCTGTCCGGGCTATTTTCTGCACATTCCCTTCGTCCAGGACCTGGCAGTACTGCTGATCTTCAAGAGCTTTGGAGCGGTCTATATTCATGATACCCTCCCAGCCGTTGCGCAACCCTACCATTTTGTATCCGTTTCGATTTGCACGTATGGTTGCAGCACGTATTGCCGGATTCAGTCCGGGGACATCACCCCCTCCTGTAAGAATTCCGATTGTTCCTTTAGCCTTTGTCATTTTATTCCTTGATTTAAAGTTTTTTGTTACAGCTTTTTTCTACCTTTGCAAAAATTGTTGTTTATGATATTTTTTCTATCAAAATCCTTTGTGGAGGGCGGCTGATTTCTACATAATTATCTCATTTTAAATGTCCTGTAACAAGCAAATATGAAAAAAGTCTTTCCGGTCAAACTGCTGGGTCCCCGCCGTTTTACCTCTCCTGGATCTAAATGGTTCAGAATCAAAAACAAAAAAATATTCAAAGAATGCTGTTTCTCTTTTAAAGTTGAGGAACAACTGTTTAAAGATACTGACTCATTTTGTCCAGAAACAAAATCAGGCCACCCACTCGCTGAAACCGACCTTCCAGCAGCACATTCTGCACAATGAATTTTTCATACTTACAAAAAATCATTTCCAGGTATTGGAAGCAGATTTTGAGCTTTGAATTTAATAGGATTCGTCTGCTGGACGCG
>JAKUUF010000182.1 GCA_022448705.1 SAR324 cluster bacterium
TCTGGAGCGGTTTATTCTCCGGTAACCCTCTCAGCAATCCTCGAAATGTGCCGTGCGCATGAAATCTGGGTTATCAGCGACGAAGTCTATTCCGAAATTGCTCCGGAAGGGTTCACCCCGATTGCCGGTCTTCCCGGAAGCCATCAGCAGACCGTGACCATTTCCAGTCTCTCAAAATCCCATCGCATGACAGGATGGCGTTGCGGTTGGATGGTAGGACCGGAAAAACTGACTCGGCACCTAACAAATCTCAACATGTGCATGACCTATGGACTTCCACCTTTCATCCAGGATGCATCCGCAACAGCCTTGGAAAAAGACTGGGATACGGCAAAACAGGTCAAAACCCGTCTGGACAGCAACAGAATGATCCTAAGGGATGAGCTTGAACCCATGGAAGGAGCAAAACTTTTTGCTCAGGGAGGAGGAATGTTTGCCATCCTTGACACGAGGCCCTTCGGGCTTTCATCAAGGGAGTTCTGTTGGAAGCTTCTGGACCAGCAAGGAGTCAGTGTCTTGCCCTGCGACGGATTCGGGTTAAGCGGAAGGGGATTGGTCCGCATCAGCCTATGTGAGTCAGAAGCCACCACCAGGGAAGCTGTCCGAAGAATCTACAGTTTTGTAAAATCCCTCTAAAACTATTTTAAATTTTTCTGAAGGCTGATAGAGCTCTCTCTCTGGATGCTTTGAGATCGACGATCGGATGAGGATAATTGTCACCAAGCTTTATGCCTGCATCATGCAGAATATTCTCAGGTGCTTCCCAAGGATTGAAGAGATATTTTTGAGGCAATAACGAAAGTTGTGGCAGGTACTTCTTTGTGTATTCACCATCAGCATCAAAATCCTGTCCTTGCTTAACCGGGTTAAAGATCCTGAAATATGGAGCTGCATCTGCTCCGGTTCCAGCCACCCACTGCCAACTTGCAGTATTGTTGGCAAGATCAGCGTCCACCAGGCAATCATTAAACCAATCTCTTCCATAGTTCCAATGAGAGAGGAGATTTTTAACCAGAAAGGATCCGACAATCATTCTTACTCGATTGTGCATATATCCTGTTTCCCAGAGCTCTTTCATACCTGCATCTACAATCGGATAGCCGGTCTTTCCCAATTTCCAGGATCGAATAAGCTCTTCATTGTTATCCCAGGGGAAGGAGTCAAAGTTCCTGTTTAAATTTTCACTTAGCATGTCAGGAAAATGGTGAATGAGATAGTGTGAGAATTCCCTCCATCCAAGTTCACTACAAAAATGGTCAATATTTTTATTGTGCCCCAGTGATCTTGCACGATACCAAACTTGGTTTGGCGACAGTTCTCCAAAATGGATATGAGGTGAGAGTCTTGAAACATATGATTTTGAGGGATAATTCCTTCCAGTTTTGTAATTCCTAATTCCATTTGCCAGGAACTCTTCAAGCCTGTAATTTGCAGCTGCTTCACCCATGTTCCAGTGAGATTCAATTTTCTTTCTCCAGTCGTGATCCGGAAGTAATCTCAAATCTTCAAGGCGCAATTTGCCGTTGCCACTCACCCAGTTTATGCTTTTAGGCGAAATCAGTGGTTCTCTTGGAGGTCCGGAAAGCAAGCAGCCCTTTCGGTAGTAGGGGGTGAAAACTTTATAGGGGGTCTCGTCTTTTTTTAAAATTAATGAAGGATCCCATAGAAGGGACCCATTAAAAGAGCCGCATGAAATTCCCCTATTCTTCACCGCAGTCATCCGCTCATCTTCACTTTCCACGTAATGTGGCTCAAAAATTTTAGTCCAAAAAATCCCCTGAATTTTTTCTAATTGAATAATTTCAGTAAGGATTTCCTTTGGGTTGCCTGTATAAAAATCTATATTGTACCCTGTTGATTTATTAAGTTTATCCAGAGAATGATGAAGCCATATTTTTGATGCCTGGCCTAATTCTGACATTGCATTCGGGATTAGAATATAAATAGGCATTACTTCATCAGATGCTGAAGCTTCATGCAATGCA
>JAKUUF010000183.1 GCA_022448705.1 SAR324 cluster bacterium
TGTCTTAATGAGAGTGCAGCCTAGTCCTGAAAAAGTCGATTCAAATGACTGGAGCACTTACATCAGATTTCGTATTATCCGTGTTGAAGACCCAGTAAAAAACGAATTGAATCATGAATTCACATTTATATTTTCAGAGTCAAATGACATTTGGGAAGAACTGGGTAACCTTGTGCGCGGACGCTTTCCACTTAGTGGTTTTATAATTGAGTCTCGAGCTAATCGAGCTTATGTACGCATCAATATTGGTCGGAAGAACCGCATAAAAGATGAACAGGAGTGTAAAATTTTCCGCAGGGTGCGTAAAAAAATAAAGGGATCAAATGGTGGCACAATCTCCAGTTATGAGGTTGATAGAATAGGACAGCTTCAGCTTTTTCGTGTACAGGAGGACTTTTCCTGGGGTAAAGTACCTTCAAAATTCAGAGAAGTCATCAGGCAAGGTGACGCGGTACGCTGTTATTGAACAGCCGAAGAAAATGAATATTGGATAAAAATTTAATACGCAAGACAGTCCTGCGCCAGCGAAGGGCGCTGTCTGCACTGGAAAAATCCCAAGCTGAATCAGTCATGCTGGAATCACTCCTTAATTGGGAAGTTTTCAAAAACGCTGGAGTGATTCATATTTTTATCTCAAAGCCGGACGAACCTGATACAAGACCAATAATTGAGCATTGCTGGAGTTCCAGAAAAAAAATTGCTGTACCTGTAGTCCTTCCGGACACATTTGATCTCTTTCATTCTGAAATTAAATCATTTGATGATTTAGTTTCCGGAATGCATGGAACCCAGGAACCTTCCCCTGAACGACGGATAAAAATAAATCCGGAGAGTTTTGATCTTGTAATTGTTCCCGGAGTTGCTTTTGACAGACAAGGAGGCAGGCTTGGTCACGGTAAAGGATACTACGACCGATTCCTTGAACTCACGAGTGCATTCCGTCTGGGATTGACTTTCGATTGTCAGCTGCTTGAAACTGTACCCACTGAATTACACGATGTCCCGATGAATGCAATTTTGTCAGAATCAGGAATTGTTGAAACCAATGCATGAGGAACCAGAAAATTCATATGTACCTGATTAGAATTTCCCCCTAATTATCCTATTTACGCTCCATTTCCAGTCTGATCTTTTTCAAATGAAAAAATGGTTAGTTGTTATTATTCTTTTTTCTGGAGTAATTGCAGTCTCTATTTCCCAGTACAGATCCATCCTTACTGCCTACGCAAAGTTTTTTACTGTTAACAATGCGACACCAGGAGCAGATGTTATAGTGGTGCTCTCAGGTGGCAAGGACACAAGAATTCCTCACGCATTAAAACTGTTTGAAGAAGGATATGCACCTGAAATACTGCTGACAGATGAAAAAAAAAGGAATATCAGATTCTCTCATCTTTTTCCAACCAATGAGATGATCGCTCAGGCCATGATTGAGGAACTTGAGATGAGCGTGCCAGTCAGTACTATCCAATCACAAAAGGGCGGTGCAACATCAACATTTGATGAAGCATATGACTTGCTCAAGTTGAGTGAAAATAAAAGGTATCGTCATTTAATCCTAGTTACAGATGCGTTTCACACTCGTCGAGCGTATCATGCTTTTCAAACTGTATTTGAAGATACAGAAATAAAAATAGAAATGTCTGCCGCATCAAACGAAATTTTCAACGTGAATAACTGGTGGACTTCAGACCAGGGAATTTCTGCATATGTTTTAGAGAGCATCAAATATCCCGTTTATCTGCTTTCCTCATGAAACGTTACTTTCATTCGCAATGATTGATGGCAGAAAGTTCTCTCCTGATAAGGCCATTTAAAGAAGGTGATGAAGAAGCATTGGTTTCCCTATGGAATATGTGCAAACTGACTGTTCCCTGGAACAACCCATACAAAGATATTGCCAGAAAACTTAAAGTACAGGCAGAGCTTTTTTTGGTGGGACACTTGGAAGACAAGTTAATTACATCCGTTATG
>JAKUUF010000184.1 GCA_022448705.1 SAR324 cluster bacterium
GGGTCTGCGTCGTGGTCCTGCGATGGCTGTGGTTGGGGCTCTCGGTTCGGCTCCGGCTCTGGCTTACGGTCCGGCTCAGGTTCAGGTTCAGGCTTTGGTTCTAGCTCAGGCTCAGGTTCAGTATTTTTTTTTTACTATCTGTTGTTGTTACTTCGTTGGAAACCGACAATAATTTGCTAGCTTCAGGTTCAGATTTTACAGGCAAGATTGTACTATCTGAGACTTCCGGATCGGATTCCAGTAATGCAAGCAGAGCGTCTAATTCCTCGCCAGACAGAGAATTTAACTCTATAGATTGTGATTCAAGTAATAAAAACTCCTCCTCTTCTGTCGTTTCTGTGTTGAGGGCTACAAAACCTGAGCCCAAAGCAACATGAACGACAAATGAAATAGTCAGTCCTAAATTTCTGGAAAAAGCTAGAGATTTTTTCCCAACAGATTTCTTGTTATCCACAACCTATTTTTCCTGAAAAACCAGACCTATTTTTTTATGGCCCTGGCTTTGTAAAAAAGTCATAAGCTCCATTATTTGTTCATAGAAGACCTTCTTATCTATATGTAGAAAAACCTTTTCTGGCTCAATTCCTTCTATGAGTTCAGGGAATTTTTCAAAAAAATCTTCTTGAGTGTACTCTATTTCTTCAAAGACGTATTTCTGTTCCTTGTTAAGACCTACTACGACGAAATTTGGCTTTTCTTGGGGGGAGGGTTCAGCTTTCGCCTTAGAACTTTGATTTGGTGTAGGAAGATCTATACCGACAGAGCGTGTCATTGCAGGTGCTGTAACCATAAAAATAATTAGCAACACCAGCAGAGTGTCAACAAGAGGTGTTATGTTGATCTCTGAGACAATTTTTTTTTTGCCTCCAATTGATTTCATAATTTTGTATTCACCAGCAATTTCAATGCTTAAAATGTCTTGAGATCAGTAGGAGTTTCGTGATCTCTAATTAATTCATTTTCAAGCCGGTTTCTCAAAATGTCACAAAATCTATCGAATTTTTGTGCTAGTATTTCCACTTGATATTGAAACAAGTTGTATCCAATAGAAGATGGAATAGCAACAGCAATTCCTAATGCTGTAGCAATCAAAGCCTCAGAAATAGCAGGAGCAACGACAGAAAGTTCGGCTGAACCCATCTTTCCGATCGCTGTAAAAGCATTGATGATTCCTATGACCGTTCCTAAAACCCCAAGGAATGGAGCAATATTAGAAGTAGTTGCCAAATATGAAAGGCTCTTTTCTCTCCTTTCCCGCATCTGTAAGTTAACCCTGTCCTGGGTTCTTTCCAGCATCTCGTCCAGATGACTTGGAAGACCCTTATCAGCAGAGAATCTCCACGTTGCTTCAGGGAACTCAGTAATAAATTTATCTGACTCATGCATTAGTTCCTCAAATACAATCCCTAAGTCATAATCAACAGGACCTCTCTCTCGATTTGTGACTAAGAACTTTCTTAGAGATTTATCTTGGTTAAATGCAGCTACAAATATACCGCTGTTCTTATCTTCCCTCCTTAATTGGATAACTTTACCAATAATGATTCCCCAGGTTACCACTGAAAGGATGAGAAGAATTATAAAGATTGAAAGTGTAAGTACCCCCCCGTGAAGGATGGCGTTTACGAAATCGTTAAATTCCATAAATTTTTAGGACCCAAATTTAAAGATATAGTCGGTCCTCCTATTTTTTGACCACCAGTCATCCCTGGAAGATCCAGGAACACGAGGCAACGGGCATTGCTCACTACGCCCAACACCCTGCGTTCTGTCCTCGTCAAAATAAAGAGCTAATAAAACTTTTGAAGGAGTTACCCAACGCTTATAACTAAGGGCTTTGTTGTATTCCAGGGTACCTCGTTCATCTGCATTACCCTCCAATTGTACAACAACATCCGGGTATTGCTCCAAAACTGGTTCAAGCAGACTGAATGAACTTTCTATGTGATCTATATAATCATCAATAGA
>JAKUUF010000185.1 GCA_022448705.1 SAR324 cluster bacterium
AACAGCACAGCACATGTAAGGTAATTAATTTATTGGATTAGATACAGTAAAGACTGGCTTAAAATGAATTTAGCTGGAGTGTTTTAGAAGCTGTAACGGTGTTAATATAATGTGAAATACAAGAATCCAGTTTATTAGAACCCCAACTCAAAAAAGGTTTTCGTGCCAGGTGAATTAAATCAGGAAGAATTGGAGCAAGTCCAAAATATTTGCATGGAGCAGGGAATTGTTCCAGTAAGCAATCTACCAAATGAGGATTTGCGCCTTACTGAACTGAAAAGACTCGATATTATGGATAAAGACTTGGGAGAGGATCCTCGCTATTCATCCCTGACCGAAGTGGCTTCATACCTTACTGAATGCCCCTACTCTGCAATAAATATTCTGGGTTCAACGCTGCAAAGATGTAAAATCATCTTTGGATTAAGCAAGGAAGAAGAACAGGATTTTGAAAGGGATGAACCAAGGGATCTTACAATTTGCCAGTTCAGCCTGAAAACTCCCCATCAGCCTTTGATTATTGAAAACCTGCTGGAAGATGAGCGTACAAAACATAAATACAGTCGTCCGGAATCATCATCTATACGTTTTTATGCAGGAGCGCCCCTGATCAGCTCCAGAGGGTTTTCACTGGGTGTACTGTGTGTGGTGGACGATAGTCCAAAATCCCTGAAGCACAATCAGATTGAAGGATTGCGCATACTTGCGGATCAAATCGTATCTTTAATTGAAAATGACCACGATGCAGAGCAGTCAAGCGAGAATGAAGCAAAAACAGAGGAGGAAGACGCCCAAACCTTCGGAAAATACTATTCTTCAGCAACAATTCTGTTTGCAGATTTTGTAGGATTTACTTCAAAAGTGGAACGGCTGGAGCCCGGAGAGTTGCTTGCAACACTGAATACGTTTTTCAAGGGGTTTGACAAGATAGTTCAGAAGTATAAGGTTCGCAAAGTTAAAACTATTGGAGACGCATACATGTGTGTAGGAGGAATCTCAGAGAAACGCAGTAATCACGCAAGTGAAGTCTGCAAGGTGGCGTTGGACATGCTGCGCTTTGTGGATGCTTCAAATATGCAGCATGAAGTGCTTGGGAAGGAACGCTGGGAACTGCGAATAGGCATACATTCTGGTGCGTTGATTGCTGGAATTTCCGGCAATTCCTTCGATATCTGGGGTGACGCAGTCAATATAGCCGCACGTCTTGAAAGCAGCAGTGATCCTGGCAAAATCCACATATCCGAGAAAACCAGGGATTATCTTGAAGGGGTTGGACAACTGACTCCTCGGGGTAATATCGCTCTCAAGGGCAAGGGGAACTGGAGTACTTTTTTTCTTGAAACGCTGAATTAATGAATTACACTCTAACATAATTTTAAATGCAAGTTACTGAGATTTACAAAACCATGGATTACAGCCCTGCACCCGAAAGTCCGGACCTGGCAATTGAATGGCTCAAAGAACACAAATCAAGCTTTGGACTTTTCATTAATGGAAAATGGCGTAAGCCAAAGTCAGCAGCTGTTTTCAAGACTGTAGACCCTGCCAGCGGAAAAAAGCTGGCCACGATTACGGAAGCCGGAAAAGCGGAAGTGAACGCTGCTGTAAATGCAGCAAAGCAGGCATTTCCAAAGTGGAATGCCCTGTCCGGACATGAACGTGCACGCTACCTTTACGCGATTGCCCGGCAGATTCAGAAACACTCAAGACTGTTTGCCGTACTGGAATCTATGGATAACGGTAAAACAATCAGGGAAACCCGTGACATAGATGTGCCGCTGGTGATCCGTCATTTTTATCACCATGCAGGCTGGGCACAGACGCTGGAAAGCGAGTTTCCTGAACACACCGCAATCGGTCCTGTGGGCCAGATAATTCCCTGGAATTT
>JAKUUF010000186.1 GCA_022448705.1 SAR324 cluster bacterium
TGCTCATATTCTCCCATCTCGTTGGGCATTCCCGCATTAGGAAAAATGCCGATTGGGAACTCAGAGATGTGGGCCAATTCCTCGATAAAAGGACGCATCTCTTTGGCTCCAAGTGCACAGTTAATTCCCAAAAAAAGAGGCTTGGCATGATGTATTGAGTTGTAGAAGGCGGCCAAAGTCTGTCCGGAAAGCGTACGACCAGAAGCATCTGTGATGGTCACGGATAGAAATACTGGAAGTCGCGTCCTCGTTTCTTCAAAATAGCTTTCCAAAGCGTATATGCCTGCCTTCATATTAAGTGTGTCAAAGCTTGTTTCCAAGAGCAGCAGATCTACTCCGCCTTCTATAAGGGCTTCGGCCTGTTCACGATATGCCTGTACAACATCATCAAATGTCACTGCACGATATGCAGGATCATTAACATCCGGAGACATCGAACATGTCCGGTTAGTAGGACCGATTGATCCGGCAATAAAAATCGGTTGATCTGAAGGAAGTCCTTCAAGCTTAAATTGTTGACGATAACTGTCCGCAGCTTTTCGGGCTACTTGTACCGCAGCCAGATTAATTTCTTGTACTTTGTTCTGCAGGCTGTAGTCTGCCTGGGAAATCCGGTTGGCATTGAAGGTATTTGTCTCAAGAATATTTGCGCCGGCTTTCAGGAATTCCAGGTGAATATTTTCAATTACGTCAGGGCGTGTAATGCTAAGCAGATCATTATTGCCATGAAGAGGAGAATCAGGAAGATATTCCGGAGTTTTTTCCAGAAAGCCTTTCCCGCGGAAATCTTCCTCAGTAAGATTATGCTGCTGAATCATTGTGCCCATTGCTCCATCGAGTATTACAATATGCTGCTCCATCAATTCAAGCAGTCTGGAAGCACTGGGTTTTGTATAATGCATTTGCTCTGATTTCCTAAGCTTTCATTCAGTTATATTTATTAATTCCGTACCACGTCCCGGATAATATTAAAATTAATATTGCTCATGCCCTGCATGACTATGATTTACTCCCTGCTGAGAGAATTATCTGAAATAATTCTTCCCTGCGGTGTGGCAGGACTTCAGAATATAAATTTTTCAACCCGGCATTCTGCATGCAGTCGATCAAAAATTCTTTCTCAAACCCAAGCCACTTGTGCCCAAGTTTTTCCAGCACCCATTCTTCTTGGTGTGAGGCAAGTTCCATAACTAAAACCTGTCCCCCGGGACGAAGAATACGTGCTGCTTCATGTAATCCTTTCTGTGGATTTTCAAGGTGATGAAGAGACTGTGAAAAGAAAACAACATCCAGCGATTCAGAAGACAAAGATAAATTGCTTGCATCTTCAACCAGGAAACTTACATTCTGCAGGCCAAGCCTGTCCGTACGCTGCCGAGCCATGGCCAGAATATCCGGATTAATATCCACACCCGTTACATGCTTGGCAAATTTTGCCATTTCCACAGTCAGCGTTCCGTCACCACAGCCGAGATCAATAATTTCAAGTTCGGAGGTTCCTGAATCAAATCCTGATTTTTTTTCTCCGTTTTGACCCAGCAGGATACCAAGCATACAAGACCAAGCATACCATGATTGTCCCGGTTCAAGCAGTTGTTCATTTAAACCTCCAGTGGTGCCTTCTCGTTGACGCAATATTTCATGCAGCCTTACATGATCATTGTTAGGATCCTTCATTGAGGACAACTGATCGCGCAAAAAGCCCCAGAGAAGGTGAAGCTCCCTGTCAAGAGATTCCTTCTGGGCAAGCTGATAGTACGTCCATCTCCCTTCTTTGTTCTCCTGTATCAGCTTCATTTTTTTTAGGTGACTCAAATGCCGGGAAATCCCGGATTGAGCCATTCCTATGATTGCTGTGAGTGCGCTGACATTCAAAGGTGTCT
>JAKUUF010000187.1 GCA_022448705.1 SAR324 cluster bacterium
AGGCCACAAGGGAAGAACTGGAAATGGAGCGTGAGGCAGTAAAGGAGATGCTGAACTGAATTAATGACGCTATGAAAATTCACGAATACCAGGCCAAGCAGATCCTGGCAAAATATGGAGTGCCTGTCCCGAAAGGAAGCGCAGCGTTTTCTGTGGATGAGGCTGTAAAGGCAGCGAAGGATTTAAACACCGAAGTCTGTGTAGTGAAGGCGCAAATCCATGCAGGCGGACGCGGAAAAGGAGGTGGAGTCAAAGTTTCAAAGGGACTCGAGGCTGTCCGTGAAAATGCCGAGGCCATACTCGGAATGCAGCTGGTCACGCACCAGACAGGTCCGGACGGTCAGAAGGTTAAACAGCTGCTGATTGAGGAAGGCATGGACATCAGCAAAGAGCTTTACTGTTCAGTGCTGGTAGACCGCGGAAAGCAGCGTATTGTGCTTCTTGCATCCACGGAAGGTGGAATGGACATTGAAGAGGTTGCTGCAAATACTCCGGATAAAATACTGAAGGTTTTTGTTGATCCTTCAGTCGGACTGCGTCCCTACCAGGCGAATGAACTGGCATTTGGATTAAAAATACATGAAACAAACCCCAAGCTGATTCGCCCTGCAGCGTCGGTATTCATGTCTCTATACAAGGCATTTGTGGGCGAAGACTGCTCCCTTGTTGAAATTAACCCGCTGGTGCTTACCGGAGACGAACGCGTGGTTGCACTCGACGCCAAGCTTACATTTGATGATAACGCCCTCTACAGGCATAAGGAAAACCTGGCCCTGAGAGACAGGGATGAAGAAGATCCGCTTGAAGTGGAAGCAAGTGAGGCAGACCTGAATTACATCAAGCTGGATGGAAACATAGGCTGCATGGTCAACGGTGCAGGTCTGGCGATGGGTACAATGGATATCATCAAAACCTACGGTGGAGAACCGGCAAATTTTCTTGATGTCGGCGGCGGTGCCACGCAGGAAACTGTGGAAAAAGCTTTTCGCATCATTACCCGTGATCCAAATGTAAAGTGCATTCTGATAAACATTTTCGGAGGCATTGTACGCTGTGACATGGTTGCAGCCGGAGTTATTGCCGCCTTTAAAAATGTCAATCTGCAGATTCCGGTGGTGGTGCGCCTGGAAGGTACAAATTCGGAGGAAGCACACACACTTGTCAGGGAATCCGGACTTGGTGAAAGTTTGCAGATGGCTGACGGAATCCAGCAGGCGGCGCAAAAAGCAGTTGCGGCCGCAAAATAATTCCTGCCTTATCTTTATTCAAATCAATACAGCTGCTCATGAAATGAATACTTTGCTGATAAATCCCGGCAAGGGCCTGCAGTATCAAAAACTTTTGCAACAGAACCGCTAAAATAGTATAATGCACTCACAAATCTTTACGGTGAATTCTCTCTCCTGAAGATGGGGGTGTCATGGAATTCGATTGCAAGTGGAGATCTTGGGAAGCAAGTCGTGGGTGATGATCGGGGTCACGTAAAAACGATCATCGAAATGTTAGCTGCAAACAACGCTGACTATACACCTGCTCGCGTCGCTCTTGCGGCGTAATTAAAGCAGGCGTCTTTCGTCGGGTTTGCCTGGGACACGGAGAAAGATGTCATATAATTCAGGCTGGCTGCTGCATTCCTCCGTGGTAGCAGTAAGATTTAAGGAGGTGTTTCAGGTTGAGGAGGCTGGTTGCCGACATACCTGAAGAAAACGTAAAAATTCCAGCTAAACTTGTAGATGCCCAATTTGAAGCTTAGTAAGACGCGGGTTCGATTCCCGCCACCTCCACCACACTTATATTCATACCTGTTCCAAATTATCCCATAATTAAGCAGTAAACCCTTATAAACATCAGGTTTGCTTAATTTAGTTTTTCCAAGTTGTTC
>JAKUUF010000188.1 GCA_022448705.1 SAR324 cluster bacterium
TTCTGAAGTTGAACTGCAAAAAAGCAATATTATGCTTATTGGACCAACAGGTACTGGTAAGCCCCTTTTAGCTCAAACACTGGCACGAATACTAAATGTCCCATTTGCCGTGGCAGATGCTACCTCACTGACTGAAGCGGGATATGTAGGCGAGGATGTCGAGAATATTGTGCTGAAACTATTGCAGGCAGCTGATTATGATATCTCACGTGCTGAGCAGGGTATAATTTATATTGACGAGATTGATAAGATTACCAGAAAAAGTGAAAACGTATCTATTACGCGTGATGTCTCCGGTGAGGGAGTGCAGCAGGCTTTACTTAAAATAATTGAAGGAACAATTGCCAGCATTCCTCCGCAAGGAGGACGCAAGCATCCTCATCAGGAAACTATGCAGGTAAATACAGAAAATGTGCTTTTTATCTGCGGGGGAGCATTTACTGCTCTTGATGATATAATTAAAAGACGTATTGGCCGTAATGCTATTGGTTTTGGAGCTGATGTGAACAGGAAAACTCGGAGTCTAGAAATTTTGTCACAGCTTGAACCGGAAGACTTGCTCAAATATGGTTTGATTCCAGAATTTATCGGAAGGCTTCCGGTTGTTGCAACTCTGCATGACCTGGAAGTTGATCATCTGGTGCAGATATTAAATGAGCCAAAAAATGCGCTGATACGTCAGTATGAAAAAATGTTTGAACTTGAGAATGTTAAGCTTACATTCAAAAAAGATGCTGTACGTACCCTAGCAAAAGAGGCAATTAAGCGTAAAACAGGTGCGCGGGGTTTGCGCTCAATTATTGAAAACGCGATGCTGGACCTGATGTATCAGATTCCCTCTGACCCGGACATAAGCGAAGTTGAAATTAACAAAGAAACCATTCTGCAGAAGGGTAAGCCCAAGATGACAAGGAATCCCTCAAGCAATCTTCCTCAAGCGAAAGCAAGCTGATTTTTCAGTACCCATCCTCTCACTTTAATTTAATTCATCAAATATGAAAAAGTTTGATGTATATGGCGTCTGCAATCCATTGGTAGATTTACTTAGCCATGTGCCCGATTCGTTCCTGAAAAAACTCGGTATTCAAAAAAATATCATGCATCTCGTTACCTTTGAACAGCAGCAGGAACTGTTGTTTGCGCTTGCTGAAGAACAAATTTCTGTTGAAATTGCGGCGGGGGGATCCGGGGCGAATTCGATGATCGGAATATCTCAGCTTGGTGGAACAAGTGCATTCAGCGGCAAAATAGGCAGGGATGAGCATGGAAAACTTTATCGAGAAAAACTTGAGGCCCTCGGGGTTTCTGACTGTCTTGCTGAAGGAGAAGGAGCCACAGGCAGCAGCTTGATTCTTGTTAGTGAAGACGGTGCCAGAACGATGAATACTTTTCTTGGAATGAGCCAGGAATTGATGAATCCTGATATTGATCCGGATATTATTCAATCATCAAAATATCTCTATCTTACTGGATATTTGTGGGATACAGAGTCTCAGAAAAAAGCTGTTCTTAATGCACTTGATGAAGCTAAAAAACGTGAGATAAAAGTTGCAATAAGTCTATCAGACCCGTTTTGTGTCACACGTCATAAGGAAGATTTTATTAATCTGCTGAAGGGATATGCCAGCATGGTTTTCTGCAACCAGGAAGAAGCTTTTACACTGCTTGATACTGAAATTACACAGAAAGCTGTTGAAACATTGTCTGATTGGACAGAAACAGTAGCTTTAACTATAGGAGCATTCGGGGCACTGATTTCACATCAGGGAGAAACTTGTTATATTGATCCATTACCAGTAAGGGTAGAAGACACAACAGGTGCAGGAGATGCATTCGCAGCAGGTTTTCTATATGGAATGACACATGACATGTCTTCGCT
>JAKUUF010000189.1 GCA_022448705.1 SAR324 cluster bacterium
GACAGTGGATCATACTTTAGGAACACAGGTAGCTACATTGAACTCATTGGTTGCAGATACTGTAATATCTTTGGATTTAAGTAGTGTTATAAATTCAACTGGAGAGCAATCATTCGCATTAAGTGCTATTGAACCAACAGACAACGTTTCTTTTTACAGTAGAGAAAAACTTTTCTGTTGCGACTACAAGAACTCCTACACTGTTGACTATGCACCTCACAAGGATGTATGGCCCAACATTTCCTTCAAATAGGAATTCATTTTTAAAACTGAGTCCCTATTAATTAAGATTTTGATACTACAAAAAACGTATCTTCATCCAACAGTCAATGCCCTCTTATTCCACCTAAGGGTGTCCAGCCCCCAGTATTTGGTCCACCTTTTAAGTTAGTCTCAGGTGATGCCTTCTCTGCACCTTCGGCAGTACTGCCGAAGGTGCAGGAGGTTGATAATTCAGAGCTGAATGTGGTCTGAATCCATTATATTCTTTTCTCCATTGTTCTATGAGTATTTCTGCTTCCTTCAAGTTGTTAAAGATTTCACCATTGAGTAATTCGTCTCTGAGCTTTCCATTGAATGATTCATTGTAGCCGTTCTCCCATGGGCTGCCTGGTTCAATGAATAGATTTTTGATTTCAAACTTTTCGAGCCATCTTCGGACCACCTTTGCCGTAAATTCAGGTCCATTATCGGATCTTATATGACAGGGCAATCCTCTCTTCAAAAACAGTTCAGAAAGAACTTCCACAACATCCTGAGCCTTAAAATGTCTTCTAACCTTCAGTGCCAGACATTCCCTGGTATATTCATCAATCAGGGTGAGAATCCTGAAGGACCGCCCCTCATGAGTCCGGTCGGCTACAAAATCATACGACCAGACATGATTTCTAAACAGCGGTTTTAAACGTAAGCAAGATCCATCATTGAACCATAATCTCGATCGCTTGGGTTGTTTCGACGGAATTTTAAGCCCTTCCTGTCTCCAGATCCTCTCTAAACGCTTATGATTGATTTGCCAGCCTTCACGAGTCAGAAGTTGATGAATTCTACGGTAGCCATAACGACCAAAACTACATGAGAGTTCAATGATTCGCTCAGTTAGTTTCTCATTGAATTCACTGTGCCGATGCTCGTATCTTTGGGTGCCCCGGTGTTGTGTGAACAAAAGACAGGCTCTTCGCTCAGATACATTGTATTTCTCCTTGGCCTGTTCAATCGCCCTGCGTTTACTCACAGGGCTTATAAGTTTCCCGAGGCAAAGTCCTTCAATACCGCATTGTCTAATGAAAGATCTGCTACCAAACGCTTAAGCCTGCTGTTTTCCTTTTCCAGTTCTTTAAAACGCTTCGCCTGGCCTGTGCTGAATCCACCATATTCCTTCCTCCAGCGATAATAAGTTTGTTCGGTCACTCCAATATGACGGACGGATTGGGCTATGGTTTTTCCCTCAGATGTATGAATTTCTACTTCTCGAAGACTTTGAATGATCTGTTCTGGACTGTATCTCTTTTTGGCCATTCGACCTCCTTTGGCAATAAATTAAAAAAATACTAACTTAACTTATGGACCAATTTTAAGGGGGCAGGTCATCAATGAGAAATCAAAGGATGCGTTTAATGATATAGTTTTGAGGTGATGAGTTGTTAGGGTGGATTTCTTTACTAAAACTTAAAACCCAACTGTGCATCTGACTTTTCACTCCTCAGAAATGAGGTCTGGGCAACATCTGGGGCATCTCTTTCCCACCATCCCTTTTCTCTGATTTCATTCTTGAGATCATGAACGTGTTTCAGTATCTCCTGTTCACCATTTAACAAGAACTCTTTGTGTAGGTTCTCTTTCACATTCCTCTTCTTGATTTCACAA
>JAKUUF010000019.1 GCA_022448705.1 SAR324 cluster bacterium
TTTATAAAGATCTTAGAGTGGGTCCACTACATGTCCTGAACTTACTAGGTCCAATACATACTGTACAAGATTGTGCTGAGATTTTATTACTTCAGCCTGATCAGTGCCTCCGGATTCAAGAATATCAGGAGAAAGAGTTCCCTGACCAAGCATCCACTCCTGTGCATTTAAGTTTAGTTCATTCAGAAACCTGTCACGCATGTTTATAAAAGTTGCTCCAATAATTTGTCTTTTAGTCTGGGGGTCAACCTGACCTGAGACAGCGTCTAAAAAAAAAGAACTGTAGTTTCTAGATTGAATATTCTTATATCCTAGCTGCGAATAGTGTGTAAGTATTTCTTCGCTTTCATGTTTTCGCATAAAACCATTATTAATGTACAATCCCAGCAACTTATCCTGTCCAAGTGCCTTATTTAACAAAGCAAAGGCCACTGAAGAATCCACGCCTCCACTCAGAAACATCAGTACTTTACTGTTTCCAACTTCATTACTTAAACGTTTAGTAGTGACCTCTATAAAAGATTCCATGGACCATCTTGAGCGTACGCCACAAGCGTTAACAAAATTTTTCAGCATAATCCTGCCCTGGGAAGTATCCGTTACTTCAGGATGGAATTGAAGTGTGAATATTGGACGCTGACGGTGTTTCAAGGCAGCCAAACTCCCAGTTTCTGTTTCTGCAGTTACCTCAAATTCTTCAGGGCATTTTGTAACACTATCCTGATGACTCATCCATACCTGGTTTGGAAAGGAAATATTTTCCCAAAGAGGAGAGTCAGATTTATGCTCTAGGATCGCTTTCCCAAACTCTCCTTTACCGGTGTTTGAAATTGAGCCTCCAAATGATTGCGCAATCAATTGATGACCATAACACAAGCCCAGAATAGGCTTATCAAGTTCTAGTAATTTTGAATTAAATTCTGGTACATTTGAGGAATTAACCGATGCCGGTCCACCAGACAAAACAATCCCCTTAGCCTTAGCAAGTGAATTTTCATTGGACGAGGGAGAAAAAATTCTGGTGTATGCACCAATATGACGAATTCGTTTTGAAATCAGATGCGCATATTGACTTCCAAAATCCAGAACAGCGATGAAGTCCTGCATTGTATTTCCTTTTTGAGCAATATAGTCTATATTAAGGCTTGACCAAGCAGTATCCTAAAATTTTAACAATCTCACAAGGAACATTAGCATGTTTGGGATAGGACTCCCTGAAATGATAATAATTGCGGTTGTTGCGCTCATCTTTATCGGTCCAGATAAACTTCCTGGGGTTTTGCGTTCTATAGGAAAAGGTCTTGTTGAACTGAAGCGTGCCACGAGTGATGTACGTTCAACCGTGCAGGAAGAAATGCATAAAATTGAAGAGGAGATAGAGCTAAAAGAAGTTCGGGAATCTGCACAGGATTTCAAAAATGAACTTGGTGGTGTAGCAAATAAGGTAGACCCGCTTACACTTTCAAAATTTAATACAGAGGATCAGAAAGAAGAAAATTCTGATTCAATCAATGAGTCAGATTTAGATAAGCCTCAAACAGAATTGGTTGCTGAAAATACCGAAGCAACAACAACCGATGCTTCTGGTGAAATTGATGAAAAAACACCATTTTCAAAAAACAGCGAATCATTTGAAAACCCCAGAGCTGAAAAGTCCTGAAATTAACTATACTGATTTTTAAACATGTTAATTTAGACAGGAAAATATTTAGATTGCATGTAGGTACATGTTAATTTTATGCTTAAATTAAGCACTTTCTGTATTAAAAAGTATTCGGATCGAAGATAATCACTTAAAAAATGTTAAAATTTAGTCAAGGAGAAATATGAGCAGTCAGGAGGAACTGGTAAGTGAATTTAATGCCTCAGTTGAGGAGGATCTAAACAAACGAAAGAGAAGTATTGAAGACGGAGAGGCACTTGATAAAGAGATCAGCCGCCGTATGGATGCCGAGGAAATTGGTGTTACACTCGGTACTGACCATCATGTTGGAGTTTTAATGCTTGGTCTTGCTACTGTTATCACTCTATTTGCGCTATACATGATTTTCGGTGTGAGTCCTGACCGTATAACTGGATAATAATTTTAAGTTTACTTATAAAAGTAACTAACATATCTGAAATTTTTTTCTGCTGCTAATTTTTGTTCTTCATTAAATTTTCCACATAAACTAAATCCTGAGGAACGTCTACACCCACTCCTTCATTTTCTGCTTCCACGCAAAGTAAAGATTCACCGTTTTCAAGAATTCTCAGTTGTTCTAATTGCTCTGATCTTTCCAGGTTTGACCTGGGCCATTGACTGTACTCCATAAGAAACTCACGTTGGAAAAGGTATACACCAAGATGGCGCCAAATCTTACAATGCGTGGATTGACCTGAACGCGGGTATGGTATCAGCGAACGTGAAAAATATAATGCCATGTTGTTAAGATTTACCGTAACTTTCACTATATTGGGATCATTTAACTGTGCCTGATCAGTTATATTATAAATTAGTGTTGCAGCTTTAGTCCCTTTTCTAATTTTCGTCTGCTTGATCAGACGATCCAGGTCTGCAGGCAGAACCGTTGGCTCATCTCCCTGGATATTCAATACCCATCCGCATGAAATTCCTTCAGCTACTTCTACAATGCGGTCTGTACCAGTTTCATGTTCAGTACTTGTAAGTACCCCTTCACCTCCAAAATTCCTGACAGTATCCAGGATGCGTTCATCATCTGTTGCTACCAATATTTGATCTATTGATGGTGTCTGTTTCGCACGTTCCCATACATGCTGGATCATCGGTTTTCCTGCAATATCTGCTAAAGGTTTTCCAGGGAATCTTGTTGAAGAATAGCGTGCGGGTATTATTGCTACTGTTTTTTGGGAGGAAGGCACATTCATACAGTGTAGTTTGAAAAAATTAATTTTTTACTATCAGAAAAACATGTTCTAAAAGGCGGGTCAAACCTTTGTTACGAAAACGGTCATCAAGGATATCACAGGTTTCTAACAGTTTGAGTGAACCCAATGGTGCAAAAAGACTTTCAATTTCTTCAGCAGGAACACTGTAAGGAGGGCCTTCCATTTGATTTTGATTGTACTCCAGAGTTATGAGTAAAATTCGTCCTGCCGGATCAAGAAATGAAATCAAATGATCCACATATTCCCTCCTCTCTGGTTTCTCGATTGCAACTATAGATGCACGGTCATAGATTGCTTTAAATGAAGAAGTTTGCTCAGGATTTAAGTCAAAGAAATCACCAAGGTAGATATCGATAGATTTGCTGCTGAATTTTTGTAAAGTTTCGTCTTGCTGTATTAAATAGTCAATGTTGTTTTCAGCAAAAAAATCCTGAACTGCCTTGCTGACCAGCTCAACACCTATGACTTTTTTCGTTTTTGTTGTCAGCCAGCATAAGTCTAACGTTTTCCCACAAAGTGGAACAAATACTCTGTCCGGATTTTGGTGCAGCAGTTGATCGGAAAATCGCATCAAATAGGGATTTACTTCCTTAAGATGGAAGCCTATACGGTCTTCCTGCCAACGAGATTCCCAAAGGTTCATAGATAAAACTTAAGTGGAAATGTGAAAACTTAAATCCCCATTTCACTCCGTGAATTGATCTCAGATACTTTTTTCATGTGCTCATATCTCCATCTATGCCAGGGTACTATGAAACCTGCTTGAAATTCTGCCATGACATCTGAAATCAGCTTCTCAGCCAAAGCATGATATGACTCAGTATCTTGCTCGTCTTCATCAAGTTGATGTGCCAGCCTGGCCCGATAAATAATGTCTCCAGTGTTTGCTTCAATCAGTTTTAATCGAATAACCCACTGCTCATCTGAGGGGCATTCTTTTGTACAAGGGAATGATAAAAAGTCCAGAAGTAAAAAATGTGGACTTTCAAATTCATCTTCCAGTCTCAAGGCAATTTCTTTGTCTGAAATTCCTGTGAGAGTAAGAGTACTCATGTATGTCTTGTATGCTGAGCGCAGTTTTGGATTTACATCCAGTTTCTTATTAAGTTCTTTAATGCCTGTTATTCTGCCAAGGACAGGCATCTTCTTTAACTTTTGTTCCATCTTGTCCATCAATTCTGGCCATACGGATTCTAGATTCCTCGGTGATTTGGTTGAGAGCAAAGCCACAGGCTTCAGCATGTAAGGCAATAAATCAGGCTTATCTTTTACATCAATTGATTTACAGCCCCCCAAAGTAAACAGTATCAGCAGGATGCTCCATTTAAAGCTGCTTATTGATTTAAGTGCATTGTAACTAGAAATATATTTTCCCATGTTCATTTTTTTTGATCTTTTTTTCGCTCAACAACTTTTATTGACAACACATTATACGCAAGCGCTAAAGATTTCAACTTGTTATTGCAATTAATAAGCTATATATTCAATCACTTAATTTAACCAAAATAAGATAAAGAATTTGTTCAAATGTTGAGTGAAGAAATCAGTGCCAGGATTGATGGTTTGACTCAGAGATTGGGCGACTTAGAAGGGTTTCTTTGAAGTCGCAGATAAAAAAAGTCAATTGCAAGAAATGGAAACTTCAACTGCACAGGATGGTTTTTGGAACTTACCGCTAAGTGAGAGGACCGTGCTTTTAAAAGATATTTCCAGATTAACAGGCCATATTGAAAGCTGGCAGTTACTTGATTCTTTGCACAATGATTTAAAAGCAGCAGCAGAACTTTACAGAGAAGAAGAAGACGCAGAACTGCTGAAAGAAATAATTGATACATGCGAAAAACTGGATAAAAATCTCGATTCTTTAGAAATTACATCCCTGTTTAATGGTGAAGCAGACGACAGAAATGCAATTGTTTCAATTCATCCAGGTGCTGGGGGGACTGAATCCGCTGACTGGACAACGATGCTTTATGACATGTATCGCAAATGGATCTCTGAGGAAAAATTTAAATTTCAATTACTTGACTATTTGCCCGGAGATGAAGCCGGGATAAAATCTGTTACTTTTTCTGTGTCAGGTCCATACGCATATGGGAAATTGAAGGCAGAAATTGGAGTTCATCGCCTTGTACGAATTTCCCCCTTTGATTCACAGAAACGCCGGCACACTTCATTTGCTTCAGTTTTTGTATATGCTGAGATTGATGAGGAAATAGAGGTAGAAATACTTTCTGATGATATTAGAGTAGATACATTCCGTGCCAGTGGAGCAGGTGGTCAGCATGTAAATACAACGGATTCTGCTGTGCGCATCACGCATATTCCCAGTGGGATAGTGGTGCAGTGTCAAAATGAGCGGTCCCAGCATAAAAACAAAGCCACAGCAATGAAAATGCTGAAAGCTCAGCTCTTCGATTTACAGCAGAAGGAACTGAATAAAGAGAAAGACCTTCAAAACAGTAAAAAACAGGAAAATGCATGGGGCAGCCAAATCAGGAGCTACATTCTGCATCCGTACCAGTTGGTCAAGGATCATCGTACAAACTGGGAATCTGGTAATACACAAGCTGTTCTGAATGGAGAATTAAACGATTTTATAAAGGCAGCACTTTCACAGAAAGTTTGTTAAGCTTCTGCAAAATCAATAATTAGTAATTAAAACCGTATTTATGGCTTCATTTGATATTGTCTGCGAAGTGAATATGCAGGAAGTTACAAATGGTGTAGACCAGGCGAGGAGGGAAATTGGTAACCGTTATGACTTCAGAGGCTCAAACTGTGAAATAAGTTTGGACAAAAATAAGCCTTCTTTATTGATTACTGCAGACGACGAATTTAAAATGCAAACAACTATTGATATCCTACTGACAAAATTAATCAAACGCTCTGTACCTGTTAAGTCGCTTATTTACGGCAAGACAGAACCAAGCGGGAAAGTGCTAAAGAAAGAAATAACAATTCAACAGGGATTATCAAAGGAGCAGTGCAAGAAAATCAATCTGTATATCAAATCGACCAAACTAAAAGTTCAGGCTCAAGTTCAGAGTGATTCTGTTCGTGTTAGCGGAAAGAAAAAAGATGACTTGCAGACTTTAATGAAAAACATAAAAGATCAGTCTTTTGATTTTGATGTGCAGTTTACTAATTATCGATAAAGATCCTTTCGCATTAATTACATCAGGTCAAGGGGATTATTTTTTAGGTGGAATTAAGCGGTTTTAATGTCTTCTCAGCATTCTTAATTTGCGTTCAGAAGTAAATCCATGGCGACCACGGGAGAATACTGAAATTTGATTTATTCCAGGAGATAAATTGATAACTGTTTTAAATGGAAATACTTGATAATTATCAATTTGATCTCCATAGTCATCATGATGATTTAAATTCGCTTTATAAAAAACTTTTTTATCATTTTGGTGCACATATAGATCACGAACTTCACCAGCGTTTCTGACTTTACCGCTGAACATTAGAGTATTCAGCTGAGTCTCACCTTTCACAATATTACCGTCCAAATCCTGCCACTTCAAATCGACAAAAACTGGAGTCAATACTTGTTTCTCAGACAGCGGGTTGTCCAGTACCCAAAGTTTAGAGATTTTTGGTGCTCCTGAATTTTTTGAATTCATCTCCATTATTATTTTACCAAGCCTGCTCGAATCGCTTTTCACCTGAAAAAGAAAAAAATCTTTTTGATCTATTTCTGGATAGAGGTTTGTCAATACAATTTTACCCCTGTTTATTCTGAATGACCCCTCAGTCCCTTTAATATTAAACATTAATTCCGGAATTAGTTTTTTACTCAAATTAGTAATCTTAAAACTCAAAGCGATAGTTTCTCCTGATTGCACTTTACCATCACTGTTGCCTTCACTGCCAAATTTACCATTGTCATAAATTTTCATACTTACCCGAAAAAAAATAACTGGTTTTTCAGGGAATCTCAGCTGATCTTTAATTGATTTAATTTTCTGGAAATTGTGATCAAATATGATCATTTCAACAGGTTCAGTCTCGTCCATCATTTCTGCTGAAATGTTGATATTCACTGAACGTGTTTCAATTTTTTCAGGCAACAGTCTCCCTATCGGAAACTCCAGTCCATCCAGCAGCTCATTGCTTGATTTTGTCATGATAATCAAACGCTGAGCATCGATTAGGCCCTCATTTTTAAGTTGAACATCCAGCTGCAATAGGTCATCAGAAATTTTCTCAGCAGACCATGATAGCTTAAGATTTTCCCCGGATGGTGATTTTAAAAACGGATTAAAACTCCAATCAATACCATGCACAGCAAGTGCATCTGTAATTTTAGCCAATTCTATTTGTTCAATTTCACGAGAAATTTGCTGTAGCACGCTTTTAATGTTTCCCTCATTCCAGTGCGTCAATACTCGTATGGCAGTTTCAACAGCAATGTCTTCTTTCAGTTTGTCTGAAATCACAGTTTTATCCGCAATTTGAGATTCATCATTTTGTTTAGAATGACGAGACAAATAACGTATTTTGATAGAATCTTCAGATTTATTTGCTTGTTTACTTTCAAAAACCGATATCATATAAAATCTTTCTAAATCAACTGGTGTTTGATGGTCAGGCAGATTTTGATTTTCAAAAGTTTTGGAAGTTTTAGAGACATTTTGGGGATCTGCTTTTTTAACAGGAATTGATACAGGATTGAGCTGCAAATTGGGCACAATACCTATTCTGTGGATAGAATGTCCTGATGGAGTTAAATATTCTCCTACTGTTAGTTTTAATCCGTAACCTTTTTTCAAATCCCAAACTGTCTGGACTGTCCCCTTCCCAAAACTTGGCTGTCCAATCACAATAGCCCTTTCATTTTGTTGCAGTGCAGCCGCAACAATTTCTGAAGCAGAAGCGCTGCCATGATTAATCAGTACAACAATTGGTATAGTCAGATAATTCTCGTTTGCAAATAATTGTTTAGAGAAATGGGTTGTGGATTCTAATGAGCTTTTTGTACTTACAATTCGTTTCTTCCAGTCTAAAAATAAATCGCTTACTTTTACTGCCTCTTCCAGCAGTCCTCCGGGATTATTCCTCAAATCAAGAATCAATCCTTCTGTATTATTCAGTTCTTCTAACTTATTTTTAAGTTCTTGAGATGTTTCTATTTGGAAATTTTTGATTCGAGCGTACTTTACAGATTTCCCTTCACTACCCAACTCATATATAACAACACTTTCGACCTGGATCTGTTCGCGGCGCAATACAAACTGTAATGCCTTGGGGAGTCCTTTTCTTAAGACGCTTAACTTTACAGGACTACCTATTTCCCCACGTAGTCGATGCAGAATTTCATCAAGCGTCATGTGCTCGGTTTTTTCTCCATCTACTTCAACAATTCTGTCTAGAGGGAGCATACCTGCTTTTGATGCTGGACTGCCATCCATTGGCGCAATCACCGTTAAATAGCCGTTACGCATCCCCACTACCAGGCCCACGCCCGCAAAATGTCCACCAAGATTTATATTGAATTCATGAAAAATCTCCTTCGGCAGTAAAACAGAATATTCATCCAATTGGTGCAATATCCCATTTACAAAAATCTGTTCTATTCTTGATTTAGTCAACTGCAGGTCCATCTGTAACAGGTGTTTCTTTAGCTTTTGTAAAACAAGGTGTAAATCATATAATTCCTGTAATTGCATAATTGACAGGACTGTTTTTTCATTCCCAACATTTACCTGCAGCTTCGGTATGTTGTCGCTTTGATGAAGTTGAGTTTCTACCCAAACTTCAGGGACCATCCTTTCAAGTTCTGTCAATGCACCTTCAAGCAATAGTTCAGGCTCAAGTTTTTCTGAATCGATATAATCCAATTGCAGATGCATCAGAACCTCTGCTACCAGAGTATGTTCTGATACTACATCAGATGCTGGTACAGGTTCTTTAAGGGAGTTTCCTAAATACCCGCACCCTTCTGTTAAAAGCGTTAGGAAAATTAAACAGCAAAAGAAAAGATTCGCTTTTGGTTTCATTAAGTATAAAAAAATATTTAAAGGTTTATCTGGAAGCGAATTAAATTAAATGTACTGATGATTCCAGCTTTTACTTGAAAGTGCAAAGTGTCTGTGGTATCTATCTCACCTTTCATTAAATACTATTTCGATTAAACTTCCGTTAAGTGAAATTAACTGATGAATATTGGCTCTCTACTCCCAAGACATGCACGTTACCGAGGTGAACATGATGCTTTTGTAATAGGCGAACAGCGTCTGAATTTCCGGGAATTAAACTCCAGAGTGAATTTAGCAGCCAATGCTTTATTGGCTGCAGGTATACGCAAAGGTGAAAAAATGGCTACAGTTTTACCTAATTGTGAAGAATTAATGCTGCTTTACTGGGCTGCAGCCAAAACAGGGATTGTGATTGTACCTTCCAGTCCATTATTGCAGGCTTCTGGATTGGCTACGCTTCTAAATGATTCAGATACTGTAATTGTTTTTGCGGATGTCTCTTTCATAAAGATGATAGAAAAAATGCAGGATAATCTGCCTGAAATTAACAAGGAGAATTGGATATTAGTTGGTGAAATTAAGGAGAGTTGCGGATTTACAAGATGGACTGATTTTATTTCTGGTGTATCAGATGAAGAACCGCCTGATGCAAATCTAGTTGATGATGATGTGTATAATATCATGTATTCGAGCGGGACAACTGGTGCTCCGAAAGGCATAGTGCATACTCATTATGTTCGTGCAAATTACTGTACACAATTCGCATCTGCCTGGCGCATGAGTCCGGAAAGCGTAGTCCTTCATGCAGGGGCAATTGTGTTTAACGGAGCAATGCTGGATTTGATGCCGTGGATGTATTTGGGAGCAACTTATATTCTTCACCAGACATTTGATCCTGCAGAGGTTTTGAAGACTATTTTTCAAGAAAAAGTAACACACATAGTAATGGTTCCATCACAAATTGTTGCATTACTCAATCATCCGGAATTTGATCCTAAAAAACTGAGTTCTCTGGAAATGCTGCAAAGTGTAGGAGCACCGTTGCTGCTGGAATACAAGCAAAAGCTTAATGAATCTCTACCGGGAATTTTTTATGAACTTTATGGTGTAACTGAGGGTTTTTTTTCAATATTGGACAGAGATGATGCGGTAAGAAAGATCGGTTCAGTTGGATCAGTGCCGGCGTTTATTGACATAAGAATTTTACGTGAAAACGGAGAAGAATGTGGGCCAAATGAAGTTGGGGAAATTTGCGGTAGAAGTGCAATGATGATGCAGGGATATTACAATCGTCCGGACCTGACAGAAAAAACCATTGTAAATAATTGGTTACATTCCGGAGACTTAGGATATATGGACGATGACGGATATTTATTTTTGGTGGACCGTGTAAAAGATATGATTATCAGCGGTGGAGTCAATGTTTTTCCTAAAGATATTGAGGAAATCATCATAAAACATCCGGAGGTTGCAGAGGTAGCTGTGTTTGGTGTCCCGGATAAGAGATGGGGTGAAACACCGGTTGCGGCAGTAATTTGTCATGCAGATCACAATGTCACTGCGGATATATTAAAGGCATGGACAAATCAAAGAGTAGATGCAAAATTCCAGAGAGTTAAAGAGATATTGATACTTGATTCATTTCCACGCAATGTTGCAGGAAAAACTCTAAAACGTGAAATGCGTGAAGCTTATTTAAGCAGTTGATATACAGTATAAACAAATTCTAAAAAAACATTTTATTGAATTTATTGTGAGTGAGAAATCAACAAACTTATTTGAATTCACTTATTAACTTAAATACAGAATTTTAATTGCTCAAAAAAACGAATCATGCTATTCTACTGTGCGAAAAATACAGCAATTAACGTAGGTTTATAAAGGATTATTGGAAGAGAATAGATTATTTAATAACTGGAATCGCGCATTACTGGTTTCTCTGCAGTTGCCAAACAGATCAACATCTGAGGTTCAAAATTCACTGCAGGAACTTTCATCACTGGCATACTCTCTTGGTGGGGATGTAGCAGGAAAAATTATTCAAGTAAGTTCACAAATACATCCAGCAAATTTTTTTGGCAAGGGGAAGCTCGCCGATATAAAATCCACAATACAAAAAGATTGTGTAGATGCTTTACTGGTAGACAATCAGCTTAGTCCAAAACAAATAGGAAATCTAGAGACTCTATTGGACTGTGCTGTGTTGGACCGTACACAGTTAATCTTGGAAATTTTTGCAAAAAATGCACGTACGCATGAAGCAAAGCTGCAAATTGAACTGGCTCAGTCAGAATACCTGCTTACTCGTTTAGTTGGATTATGGAAACACCTTGACAGAGAGCGTGGAGGAATAGGAGCATCACGGGGAACAGGTGAAAAACAGATTGAAAAAGATAGACAATTTTTACGTCATAGAATCACACGCCTCAAGAGACAGCTGATAAAAGTAGAAAAAGAGCGTAAAACTCAGAAAAAAAGACGTTCGAATTGCTTGTGTGTCAGCCTGATCGGCTACACAAATGCCGGGAAATCCACAATTATGAACGCTCTTACAAATTCAGCTTTATTAGTGGAAGACCGCTTGTTTGCGACACTTGACTCAACAACAAGGCTATTAGAAGAAGATTCACGACCCAAAGTACTGCTGTCTGACACCGTAGGTTTTATCAGTAATCTTCCTCATGAAGTGGTTGCTGCTTTTCGCTCTACACTGAGTATAGTTAAAGAAGCAGATTTGCTGCTGCAGATTATTGATGCAAGCGACAATATTGATGACCATATTCAGACTGCAAATGATGTTTTACAAGATTTGGAAGCTGCATCTATTCCTGTAATTAAAATATTTAACAAAACAGACAGGATTACCCCAACACGAATGCTGTTGCTGGAGAAATTGTATCCTGAAGCAATCTTTGTTTCTGCAATACAAGAAAAACACAAAAAATCTGAAAATAGCGCGGATTTTGTTCACAAAATTAGAAAGCAGATAATGGTTTTCTTTGAAGAAAGAATGAAGACTGTGAAAATAAGGCTGGACTACCAGCACTGTCAGCAATTAGCAAACATTTATGAGTGGAGTCGTGTTGATAATATTGATTACCAGGAGCAGGGTATTATGATGACACTGACTGCAATACCCCGGAATTTAGAACGTTTGCGTCATCATTTAGGTTCAAATATCACAGAAATGAGATGATCTAAACGATTTTAAATTCAGAACCATTAATACTGTATAGAATGAACAACCATTTTTTAAGTCAACATTGACTAAAACTTACTGAAATCAGCAAATATTTTCGTCATTCTGTAAATTTTCTAAGTAACGAAATTAACAAAAAAATTTAAATGCAAAAATTTATTGTAGAAGGGGGCGTAAATCTTTCAGGCAGTATTACTCCTTCCGGCAATAAAAATGAAGCTCTGCCGGTGCTTGCCGCTGCTTTGCTGGCTAATAAGCCAGTAATAATTCACAACGTACCTGAAATACTGGATATTTCTATCATGAAAGACCTGCTTACAGGTATTGGAGCGGTTATAAAACAATCTGATAAGCATTCATACCATATAGATCCGAGTCATATTCATAATAATAATCCAGATCAAAAAAATGCAATTCGCATTCGTGGTTCATTTCTTTTGGCTGGGCCTCTCCTTGCCAGAAAAAAATCCGTTGTTTTGCCTTCTCCTGGTGGAGACAGGATTGGATTAAGACCTGTTCAAACACATCTTTCAGCTCTGGAAAAACTTGGAACCAGGATTAAACTGAATGATAAAGGTTTTTATGAGATGGAAACTGATGGTCTGAAAGGAGCTGAAATTTATCTTGATGAAGCAAGTGTCATGGCTACAGAAAATTCAATCATGGCGGCAGTAACAGCACAAGGAAGAACCAATATATACAATGCAGCCTGCGAACCTCATGTTCAGGGGCTATGTAACTTTCTAGTTCAGCTGGGGGCAAAAATAGATGGTATTGGCAGTAATTTACTAATTATTGACGGTGTAACAGAACTTTCTGGCGGTGAATACACAATTCAACCTGATCACACTGAAGTAGGTTCATTTATTGGGTTAGCAGCTGTGACAGGAAGTGAATTAAGGGTTAAAAATGCTGGAATAAATTATTTGCGCATGACAAGGCTCATGTTTGAAAAACTGGGTGTAGAAGTAAAAGTTGAAGGTGACGATATTATCATTCCGAAAAAGCAAAAACTTACAGTCCAGAGAGACATTCCAGGGGGGATTCCAAAAATTGATGACGCACCATGGCCCGGTTTCCCTGCAGATTTAACCAGTATCATGACAGTTGTAGCCACTCAATGCGATGGAGCAGTTCTAATATTTGAAAAGATGTTTGAAAGCCGTTTGTTTTGGGTTGATAAGTTAATAGAAATGGGAGCGCAAATTATCCTTTGTGATCCACACAGAGTAGTGGTTTCCGGGCCAACTGCTCTCAAGGGAGCAAGGGTTTCATCTCCAGATATCAGAGCAGGTATGGCTTTGTTGATTGCGGCGCTTGGTGCAAATGGAATCACGGAAATACACAATATTGACCAGATTGACCGTGGTTATGAATCGATTGATGTGAGACTAAATGCCTTGGGTGCCAAAATTCGGAGAGTAAACGATTAGAGGATTTGATGAATAAAATCGAGAATTTATCAGTTGAACAAAACAAGATTTTAGAGGAAGAACAGCAACTTCTGCTGCAAGTGAAACAAGGTTTGTTGATGCATGCTGCTGAAGAGAAAAAAGGGGAAATAAGTAAATCACAATTGGAAAATATAATTGAACTTCGTGATTCTCTTTCGGAGACTCTTCCTGAGGATGTACCTGCGGTCATGGCACAAATGGAACGTATGTTACTGCTTCACACTCAACAGGATTCGCAGAACACAGATGTCAGCTTCAACCTTGACACTCCATATTTTGCACATATCCGTCTGAGAGAAAACGAACGTGACCGTGATTTACTGATAGGGAACCAAAACTGCTTTTCCACACACTTGCCCTGTTCGATTGTTGACTGGAAAAACGCACCAATAAGTAAAATTTTTTATAGATATCGCGAAGGAGAAGAATATGTTGAAGACATAGGTGAGCGTGAGATAGAAGGAGTGCTGGTAACCAGAAGAATGTTACTCATAGAGAATGGCACTCTTATGAGGATAAACTGGCCTGGGGGAGTATTAGAAAATTATTCACCAGATTCAAAAAATTCTAAAAAATGGCATTTAATTACTCACAAAATACCACGATTGGAAAGTGGACAAGAAAATAATCTGGATGAATTTCAATCATATGAAGATCAGGGAAATAAGTCAAAAACAACTGCAAGGAAAAATTTTTCAGGATACAGAGTTGACAAACACCTAAGACAAATTACTGCACTTGTCGATCCACAGCAATTCGAAATTATAACACATTCTGAATCCGGAATAGTTTTGATTCAGGGTGGTGCAGGTTCAGGAAAAACTACAGTTGCGCTTCACAGACTGGCATATTTGATGTCAAATAAACCCCAGTATTTTAGACCGAAAACTGTGCTACCTATAGTTTTCGGTCCCGCTTTAGCAAACTATATGTCAAAAGTTTTACCTGCATTGGGCGTTAATGGAGTGAGACCCCGGACGTATCATAAATGGGTATCAGGCCTGCGACGTCGTGCTTTGCCGGAACTGCCTGGGAATTATGCCGAAAATACTCCAATGGACGTAATTGAATTAAAACGTCATCCATTGTGGCTTGAATACTATCGAGAAGAAGTACAGAAACGGACAAATAATTACAGGGAATTATTTGAAGAAAAACTCTCAAAAGTTGAAGGAGTAGAACTGGTGCTGAAGGCATGGGACTCAATGAAGGACGTACCTTTAATTCCCCGTTTAATTCGTTTGCTGCACTGGTCAAAGGGTGAATTTTCACTAAATAATATACCTAAGCTTTCCAGCATTAGAATGGAGAAACAACTTGAAAATCTATTGGAACAAGCTTTTCCTGAATTGCAGGAAGCACCCCATATATTGACAACTCAAATTTGGAACGATTGTCTTGTACGTAAAGAATTGTTATTTGAAACAGTGGAGAAGCTCGCTCCTGGAGAATTTAGTGAAACACAACTTACCAGTGTTTGCACATGGGCAGTAAGACAATATCAAAAACGTCAGGAACTGGAAGAAGCTTTAGTAGCTGAGCAGGGAGCACCATCTGATGAGCATCAAGATTTAGAATCTGATAAGTTGAATTTTATGGATGAGAAATCTTATTTAGATGAAGAAGATGATACACTTTTGCTTTTACTTTTCCAGCTTCTGATGGGGCCCATCAAACGTAAAAACGGCAGTCAGCTTCTCTACACACATTTGATGCTGGATGAGGCTCAGGATTTTGGTGCACTTGAGTTTCAACTTTTGGTTAGTCTGACTCCTGCAAATAGGATTAGTGTTACATTGGCAGGAGATTTGGACCAGCGAATAATGCTCGGGCGTAAAAATGAAACATGGGAAGAGTCTTTGGGCCATCTGACTTTGCCAGACGGTTCAAAACCAGATGTAACCGCCTTAGAACCTTTAAAAATTGGTTATCGTTCAACACACGAAATCATGATAGCGGCAAAAAATGTGATTGGGGAACATAGTGCGAACACAGAATGGCAGTCAACCCGTCATGGTGCTCCGGTCGATGTTTTCCGATTCAGGGAACGTGGGGCAATGATTGCCTTTCTTGCAGAAACATTGAATGATTTATCTATTCGTGAACCCCTTGCAAGTGTGGCTGTATTGACACGTACTCCTGAAGCAGCTGAATTAATTTATGAAGGTCTGAAGCTAACAGATCTTGCTGATTATCGTATTATCAGGGAACAGGAATTTACTTTCACTCCAGGTATTGATGTGACAGATATAACGCAGACAAAAGGTCTGGAATTTGACTCAGTAATTATTGCTGATGCAGATGCTTCCACTTATGGTCCTGATATTCGTTCACGACAATTGCTTTATGTCGGCGTGACTCGTGCTTCGCACCAACTCTGGCTGCTGCATTGCGGTAATCCATCATCTTTGATTAAAGGGATCAAAGATGAATCGCAGCAAATTTGAGTTCAAAGAAATATAACATTAAAATGCAGCCTATTATTAACAGTCAAATAAGTGAATTAAAAGAATCAGCAACATTATCAATTAATCAGCATGCGATAAAATTGCTTAATGAGGGCAAGAATATTTGTCACCTGGGATTTGGTGAATCTCCTTTTCCTGTGCCTGATCCAATGCAAACAGCCCTGAGGGAAAATTCGCATCGCAAGCAATATATTTCTGGTAGAGGATTACCAGAATTAAGAAAAGCAGTTGCTGATTTTTTTCAAACTCAATTTGGCTATAATTACACTGCTGAAAATATATTTATTAGTCCAGGCAGTAAAGAGATGATTTTTCAGCATGTTTATCTGCTGGAAGGGCCACTAATGGTTCCATCGCCCAGTTGGGTCAGTTATGGTCCGCAGGCTGCGATCCGGTCGAAAACTTTCATTCCAATTCCTACTGACATAAATAACGGTTACAGGTTACAGGCCGAAGAGTTGGATAAAACATTTTCCAATCAAAGATTTCCACAATCTATTCTGATTTTAAATAATCCTAACAATCCAACTGGCAGTGTTCATTTACCTGAAGAATTAAGCGATTTAGCGGAAGTTTGCAGAAAACGCAGAGTGATTGTTATTTCTGATGAAATTTATGGACTGACAAAATTTGGGAAAAAACCCTTCGAAGGAATTGCTAAATATTATCCTGAAGGCACAATCACTACAAGCGGCATTTCAAAGGCATTTTCTGCAGGGGGTTGGCGTCTTGGTTTTGCTATGATTCCGCATGAATTAGAAGAAATAGTGCCCGCACTTAGTGCATTTGTTAGTGAGACATTCAGTTGCGTGAGTGCTCCGGTACAGTATGGTGCTCTCGCCGCTTTCAAAAATTATGAATCCGTCAGGAACCATGTTGAGCTATGCCGTGATATACATGAAGCTGCAGGAGAATTTTTGCATCAAAGGTTTTTGGATATAGGGTTGAATTGTCCAAAACCTCAAGGGGCATTTTATTTGTTTCCGGATTTTGAAAATTATAAAGATAAACTGAACTCCCGAGGTATTCACTCAAGTACTGAATTAACGGAAAGTCTATTAAACGAAGCAGGAGTTGCCCTGCTTCCAGGTTCAGATTTTTATTTGCCCGATGAATTTCTCGGAGTACGTGTTGCCAGTGTGGATTATAATGGAGAACAGCTTCTGAAGGACTTCCCTGTGAGCTCAAAGCTAAATCAGGAGTTGAAAACCAGTCTCTTTCCTAAATTAGCTGATGCATGTGAAAGAATTGAAATGTGGCTTAAATAATAATCTCGCATTCCCAATACTCCCTTTAATATCAGTATGATGTGTGAATTAAATTAGCATAAATTTCTGATATAACTAAATATATCTTACCTCATTTAATTTTATTTTTTGCAGGAAAGAAATACGGGCACCTTTCATGCAAAATATCCTTTGATACCTCATTTTCAAAACAAAATACACAAGGTTTAAAATGAAACTGGTTAAAGGATATCTGGGACCTGATTTTCAAATGGAAGGCAACCTTTCAAGCAGTGATAGCATAAGAATAGACGGCACTTACATTGGAATGGTGTCAAGTGAACATTCGGTAACAGTAGGTGCTTTGGGAAAAGTTAAAGGACAAATTGAGGCTCCTTTGATTCAAATAGATGGACTGGTTGAGGGTAAGCTAAAGGCCTCAAGGCTTTTAGAGGTTTTGAAAAATGCTCGAATAGAAGGTGACATTTTCACACCGTCCGGGGGGTTGAAATTTATGATTGGCGGAGAATTTAAGGGGAATTTTTTTGTGATTTCTACAAGTCAGAACTGACTTTTTTAAAACAATCAAAATTATAAATTCAAACAGTCCGATTTGTAACAAGGGGATTTCCCTTTTGACTGTTATTCTGAGTCACCTTTGCAGAAGGTGGCTGTGCTGTTTTTGCTAAAACTGGTGCAGATTCAGATAAAATTTTTCCTTCATGTTTTGCAGTTGAGGGCTGCGATACTGAGTTTGCAGTGTAAGGCTTAGGTGCTGGCTTATTG
>JAKUUF010000190.1 GCA_022448705.1 SAR324 cluster bacterium
CAAGTAATTTCTTTCTGCTAAACCTGATTCCATAAAGTTTTTTGAATTTAATTTTACACGAAGCAGCTCGTGTCTAACTCCATGGAAAAGGACTGTTTGATACAGGATGCAGTTTGCCTTCTTCAAATCTGGAGAAGCGAAACGGTTCAAGCCGCCTGCTTGATTCGCCCATGATTTCTGCTGCTACAAGCTTGCCGACACCCAGCATCTTGTATCCATGATTGGAGTCTGCGATTACGTAGCAGTTTTCACGGTACACGTCAAATACCGGGAAACTGTCAGGTGCCAGCGCTCCAAGTCCACCTGAGGCATGCTCATTCCTGTAAAGGTGCCGGGTATCCTCAAAACGCTTCTGGCAGAATGCAAGTGCAGCGCACCACATGTCAATGAAATCTTTGCCTACAACAAAGTCAGGGGATTCCGTTCCGTATGGATCCACACTGAAGTTTTCGTCGGCTCCATTGACATCATAAGGGGCAGCACCACCCTGAACCCCGTCGAAACTGAAGTCTGGTTTGTAATAGATACCCCACATCTTGTCTGTAATCAGGCTGCCGTCTATGTCCGAATATAGTGGGGCGTCGGAATCAACATGAACCACCGGAGGCATTTCTCCTTCGTTAGTTGTGAGCATCTTCGGATCCACACCAAGCGTGCCTTCCTGAAGGCAGTAATAACGCCACATCTGAACGCCTTCGTGAATGGTGTCACCATCCCTGACATTGATTTTCGAAGGTAAGTCAAGCATCTTCCAGAAGGTGTTGACCCAAGGTCCTGCTCCAACCACTACATAGTCCGTTTGTATGGTACCCCTGTTTGTTTCCACAGCAGAGACCGAGCTGCCAGAAAATTGTACTCCAGTTACCTCGACGTTATCCATGATGGTGACTTCCTCACTCTCTGCCTTGGCGGCCAAACCCTGTATGCACCTCATATTGTTGGAGTAGCCACCCTTCTTCTCATGTAAGACCGAGGTAATGCCCTTAGCCTGCCAGTCATCAAAAATTCCTTGCATATAAGCCATTGAATCCTCACTGCCTTCGACAAACTCAGAAGGATAGCCGATCGCCTTCTGCTGTTCGTAAATGCTCGCTACATCAGAGTGCATCACCTCCGGGCTGATCTGCATATAGCCGACCGGATGGTAGCTGTAAGCTTTTGGATCGCTCTCCCACACTTCAACACTTTGTGCCATCAGTTCACGCATTGCAGGCTGGAAATAGTTGTTGCGTACAACTCCACATGCGATTCCGGATGCACCTGCGCCTATTCCTGATTTGTCAATTACCAGTATATCTTTCCCACTGCCAAGCCCCCGATTTTTCAATTCAAGAGCTAAATGGTATGCAGTACTGAGCCCATGCATGCCTGCACCTATTATCAGGTATTTTTTTGAACTGGGTATCATATTATTATTCTCTAAATGGTATTTACCTAAGAAAAATTTTATTAAAAATCACTTAAATTTTAAATAAAACGTTCTAAAACTGCAAGTATCACTGCACTTATTTTACAGGAATAATTGAAACATTTTTTTGATTAAAGCCTGATATAATCATTTTTGTCTGAAGGAAATATAATTAATTGTGATTTCAAACCTTTTGAAAATTAGATGAAAATATATTTAACAGAACATTAAAAGTTTTTTAGCCTGTTCATGCAATTTGTAAATACTCACAATTCACTTTTCAAAAAGAATAACGTGCCTCGAAGAAAATCCGGTCGTTATCATTCAGACTCTGAAAATATAAGCTGGCACCTGGCTGGTATATCATGACACCTCCATTGACTGAGAAGGCATCCATTACGTCATATTCCAGGGA
>JAKUUF010000191.1 GCA_022448705.1 SAR324 cluster bacterium
ACACCAAATCACAGAAGATGTTTTTATGGACAAAGTCAGTGTCACGCAAATTCTTTCTATGGCAGATGAAGGAAGCAAGGTTATCCATCCAAGAGCAGTTAAAGCATCACTGAAAACAAAAACCGATATCGTTGTACGCAATACATTCAACGAAAAGAGCGGAACCATAATTTTCCACAATGCTCCTGACCAGCAGTCAGACCAGGTAGCGCTTGCACACCGCGATGAACTTGCCCTTATTGAGTTTGATAAAGTCACAGCTGCCCTGAAAACAGTTCCGGAATTAATCCAGTTGGATGATCAGAAATTCCTGCTAAAAAATGATGTTTACCTGAAGAGCAAAATTAAGGAGCTGCAGAAAAACTTTGGCACAGTTAAAAAAGACCAAGATTGGGCCACTATTTCAGTGGTATTTGACAAACCTGTTCCAGAAATAAAAGATATTCAAGATGCTGAAATAATGCAGTCCAGCAAGAATACAATCTGTTACCTGCTGAAAGAAGTTGATTTATCTGCATCCATGAGGACTCTGTATGATCATTATGTCAGGCTTTGATGAACATCCCCCCACTTGAAATTTACCAGGCAAAAAAAAGAATTTCTCCATATGTGACGCGCACCCCGCTTGTGCGGGCACACGCACTCTCTGATCTATGTGAGGCGGAAATCTGGTGCAAGCTGGAAACCATGCAGCCTACTGGTGCCTTCAAGCTTCGCGGCGCGACTAACGCAATTTTACGGCTGAATGAGGACCAGCGAAAACGCGGAGTGGTGGCCGTCTCCACAGGAAACCACGGGCGTGGAGTGGCATACGCCGCACGGGAACAAGGCGTCCGGGCTGTAATCTGCCTTTCCAGCCTTGTTCCGGAGAACAAGGTGGAAGCCATCAAATCGCTGGGAGCCGATGTGCGGATCGTCGGCAATTCACAGGATGAAGCTGAAATTGAAGCCAATCGACTGACTGAAGAGGAAGGATTGATTCCGATTTCACCTTTTGACCATCCGGATGTGATTGCCGGGCAGGGTACGATTGGTCTGGAACTGCTTGAAGACTTTCCGGAACTTAACTGCGTTGTGGTTCCGCTTTCAGGAGGAGGACTGATCGGAGGCATTGCCTTAGCGCTCAAGGCTGCATCCCCAAAAATCCATGTAGTAGGAGTGACGATGGAAAACGGTCCGGCGATGGTACTTAGTCTGGAGGCTGGAAAGCCAGTAGAAGTAGAGGAAGAGGAAAGCCTGGCAGACAGCCTTGGCGGTGGTATCGGTCTGGAAAATCGCTATACCTTGTCATTGGTCCAGGAGTTAGTCGATGAAACCCTGCTGGTCAGCGAAGATGAAATTGGGCAGGCAATACAATACGTTTTTGAAACGCAGAGGATGGTTCTCGAAGGCGGCGCAGCAGTCGGGACTGCAGCCCTGCTGGCAAAAAAGCTGGAGGTTCAAGGACAGAACGTTGCTCTGATTTACAGCGGAAACAACATTGCCGAGAAGACATTGCGTAAGGTGTTAGATGCCTGATTGAAATACTTACAATCTGAGAACTGGAATAGGTAATTACGTGGAACACAAATTCGTTTTTCAGGAAACAATGGCCTCGATTTATGGATTTGAGAAAGCAATGAAATTTAAACTTAGAAAAAAGTATTAAAATCTAATTTAGCGAGGAAGAAATGCCTGCATTTGAAAAGGAAGAATACAATATACGCCTGGCTAAGGTTCGCAAAAGCATGGATGAAAAAAACATTGAAGTGCTGATTGTCACAGACCCATCTAACATGTCCTGGCTTACAGGATATGATGGCTGGTCTTTTT
>JAKUUF010000192.1 GCA_022448705.1 SAR324 cluster bacterium
CAGGCACTCGAAAATCTCTTAAAATGTGATCCCGAATTTAAAGATCGGATTTATTTATTTCAGATAGATGTTGAGCAGGATGATTCAGTGAATTCGGCAGCAAAGAAAATTGCAGAAACCTTCGGTGAAACTCCAGGTACTCTTTACGGAATTGTAAACAACGCCGGAATTGGTAACAGTGTTCATGGTCTTGAAAAAATACTGCAGGTAAACACGTATGGTCCAAAACGCGTCTGTGATGCATTCATTCCTCTTTTGGATTCATCATATGGAAGAATAGTGAACGTTACTTCCGCTTCGGGACCAGTGTTCCTTTCCGGAAGCAGTGATGAAACAAAAAAATTGCTTACAAATCCCGGGATTACATGGACAGAAATACAGGATTATATGGACAAATGCGTTGCTGCAAGTACCAATAATAATATTTCTTCAGTTCATAGTCAAAGCACAGGGTCTGCATATGGATTATCCAAAGCCTGCACCAATGCATATACAATTTTCCTGGCAGGACAGCACCCAAATCTTACAGTAAACGCCTGCACTCCAGGCTTCATTGAAACCGATTTGACCAGACCGATGGCTGTGGCTGGCGGTAAGACTCCCGCTGAAATGGGAATGAAATCTCCCGAAGAGGGGGCATCAGCAAGCGTTTTCCTGTTGATGGGTAATCCTGAGGGCAGCGGACATTATTATGGCAGCGATTGCCTTCGAAGCCCCATTGACAGGTACAGGTCTCCCGGCGATCCTCCCTATACTGGAGACTGACTTAGTAATCTATACATTTCGCTTACTGGTTTTCTGAGCAAATAATTATTTTCATCGGTAAAACCAGCATTAATTCTTTGATACACTTATCGGCACATTCTTTTCCTTGATAAAAATAATTATTACCTTACAGAATTTCTGATTTCATGAATTATGAAATAATTTACTTGATCCTGTTAATGCTTGTATCAGGAGCATTTGCAGGATTCGTTGCCGGACTGTTTGGAATTGGAGGTGGAATAATATTGATGCCCGCACTGATGTATGGTTTTGATCAGCTGGGTTACTCCCGTATGTTTACAACCCATTTATCCATTGGGACATCGCTGGCAATCATTGCACCTACAACTGCATATACAGCGTGGGCCTACTACAAACATGGTTCAGGAGACATCAATACTTTGAGCAGACTGGCTATTCCTGCCGCATGCGGGTCTTTGTTTGGTTCATGGCTGGCAGGCGGTCTCAGTGGCAATGTCCTGAGGGTCATCTTCGCCGTCCTGATTATGCTGATTGCACTGAATTTATTTAAGAAAAATCATTTTGTATTTGGCAGCAAATTACCCGCCTCATACATAACCTGGAGTGTAATTGGACTGATTGGAATGTTTTCGGCAATGATGGGAATCAGCGGGGGTTTATTTTTCACAGCGTTCCTGGTGGCATATGGTTTTTCCCTCTTGAACGCGATCGGCACATCAGTAGCTTTGGGTTTGACTGTTTCCCTGCCTGGAACTATAGGCTACATTCTCAGTGGACTGGGGAGTACCAACCTGCCTCCCTTTAGTTTTGGTTATATCAGCCTGGTAGGATTTGTCTGCATAATTCCCATGACCCTGTTCATGGTCCCAAAAGGAGCCAAACTGGCACACAATCTTGACAAACTCATGCTGAAACGCTTACTGGCCGTGTTTATGATATTAATGTCGCTCAGGGTTTTTTACACAATATACAGCTGAACTAATAAACGAATCATTTATGCCGATGATGCCTTAAACACCAAGTTTTTCGCACAGCTG
>JAKUUF010000193.1 GCA_022448705.1 SAR324 cluster bacterium
CGATTTTGCGAGAAAGCGTAAAGGTATGGGAAAGTGATCCGGTCAACTTTGGTTTCCAGCAGGTTGGCTATGTTTCGGTCGGTGAATCTAACCAGGAAGCCGATTATGTCATGCTCAACAAGAACCAAATTGAAAGCGGTTATCCTTCAGACCTTTACGTAGGCAAGGATGCTGCGGCCTTCCTAAAATCAATATGGCCGGACTTCCGCACTGATCGCTGTGATGTGGTCCTGCACGAGAAGCCTTCAGGCTATGCAGGTACACATATGGCCTGCTGGGGTCTTGATCAGAAGTGTCGACAATGGGGGGTTCAGCGGGTATACGGCGTTGCCGTCACGGGATTCGACCAGACTGGCGGACTGGTGCAGTCGGTGCAGACGAGTACGGGCATTATTCGCGTGGACGAGGCAGTGGTACTGTGCACTGGAGCATGGCTTCCCACCCACACCGACATGCTCAGTCTACCACGTACCCTTGAGGTCATCTATCCGGACGGGCATGTTGAAACGGAGATGGACATGTGGACTTACTGGCGGCTTTTGGAGGGAGAGGTTTATCTTCCGGAAGGAGTTGATTTCAGGACAGCGGATGGAAGGGACAGCCCCGTTCTGCACGTAGAGTTGATGAACACTCCAGTGGAAGGGTACGACGGCAGGGAATTGCAGGACCACGTATATTGGTACACGCGCTATGCCGCCGAACGGGTCGGAGCACCCGGGCTGCAGGGTGGAACGATTCCTGTTAAGATGGGACCGGACGCGATTCTGGAACCATATGGACACCTCAATGACCATTATCAGGCAGACCCATGGTTCGCGGACTACTACTGCCGTGTAACCGAAATGCTCTTCGGACGCTTCGGCAGTAACCTTCGTCCACACTTCAAGGAACGGCGTAACGGAGGAATAGGAGCATTCACTCCGGACAATGTGCCGATATTCGACTGGGTGACGGAAAACACCTTCATGACCGCAGACTCCAACCACGGTTTTAAGATGATTGGCGTGGGCAAGCTTGTTGCCAAACTACTCACCACCGGAATCACTCCTGATGAACTCAAGCCATTCGCATTCAGGCGCTATGCTGAAGGCTGGACCTACGGGGACCGCAATTCCAACTGTCCTTGGGTATAAATAATGATGTTATAAGCGGATATTATGACCTGTAGGCATCATGTCATCTGAAGGAGCCTCACCATGCTTTCTGCTGTATTCCTTCCTTTTGCATTGGTCCATTTTATCACCTTTGCAATACTGATTTATAAATCCTCTGCACGCCAAATCTTTGACTTCACCGTATTTCCTGAAAAACCCACAAGTTGTCAGTTTTTCACATTCCTGAGCCATATTTCACTCCTTAAACATAATGCAGCAACAGATTTATATAAACCTGATGATGCTGTTTTCAAAGAAGACTTATCTGGCTGTTTTACATAGATCAATTATTTGTTACAGCCCTTATATAAAAACCGCAGTTTATATTTTAAAATCAAGCTGGTCAATACAAAATCTCAAACATTCAATTCCATTAAATTATAATGTTCAGTCAGCAGTCAGATATAGAGGTCCAACATAGGCTCGGCTGTTGCATAAACATAATTGGCGTCAGAACAATTTAATTTCCATAAGTAACCAAAAGAATTCAGCAAGAAATGGCTCGTTTACAAAGGGCAACTCCAGCGGGTATTCCAGTACATATTCTGCATCGCGGAAACAATCGTCAGGCATGTTTTAAAAACAATGGA
>JAKUUF010000194.1 GCA_022448705.1 SAR324 cluster bacterium
GTGCAGTAAATAACGGCAAAAAGCATAACACCTTGCGCAGGGTCAAAATTTGCTGTAAATGGAAGCAATATGGCAGCAAGAGTCAGCATGCTGACCCCGGGAATAGCGCCAAATAACATCCCACCAACTACACCAAAGACAAAGATTAAAATGGAGAAAGGGTCTCCAAACAGAGCAAGACTTCCGGCGAGAAAGTTATCAATCATTATCTTGGATTAAAAATTAAAGGATTGATGCAGCTTGGTGTTAATTGTAAGCATGAAAGCACTGAAATCGTAGAATGGTGAAACATTGCCCTGCGGCAGAGGGGCGTTCAGCAAAACCATGAAAAGTAAAATAATCAGGAAATATATGAACAATGTGTTTGCCAAAATCCACTTTGCTCTCTTTTCTCCAAGAAGCATAATTACCAATGCGATGAAAATCGGCGTGGCCGAATAGAAACCTACAGGCTTGAGAGACCATGCATAAATGAAAGGCAGCAGTAAAATTGCTACCAGTTTGTACACAGAGCGAAAACTTTCATATGAAATAACCTCATCATCGTCTGTTATCCCTATACGACCCTGTTGTTCTTCAGAACCTTTTTTATATAGGTGAAAAAAATTACCAAGCACCACCAGCAGTAGGATGCCCAAAACTGCTCTTGGCCAGCCTGTAGCACCGAAAATATATATTTCGATCTCCTGATCGAATTCAAATGAGAAGGCAAAAAAGACAGCAATAATGGCTATCCAAACACTGGTTTCAACGATATGAGAAACCTTTAACTTGCTCATCTCCAAATGCTTGAGAAATATTTTGGAAAGTGTCCGGTGGGGAAGTACCGGACACTATTTAGAAATGGTGTTTTAGAAATTAAATAAATAAGAAAAAATTATTTAACATCCAGACCCATTGCTTTATAAACATCTCTGTATTGAGCAATGGAGTTATTTATTAGTATTCTGGCACCAGCGGTGTCACGGTAACTGTCAATCACAGTCATGAATTTGGATTCATTGAATTTCTGATAGCTGTCCTGGCAATATGCACGCTGGAATGCCCATTGAAGCCATTCAACCCGGTTAGCCGGCGCATTTGCGTGTACGTAAAATCCTCTGAAACGCAAAAGCGGCTCAAATGACATTCCCATATCCCTGTGTGTTGGGACACTGGCAAAGACAGATGGCCTTTCATTAAATATTGTCAGGATAGGCTTGAATTTGCCTGCGTCAAGAAACTTCCTGACATCACCGGGCTGCTCAAAAAGCGCATCGACCTGTCCGCCCAGCAGAGCACCATAACGAGGTGCACCCTTGTCGAAGGAAATCTGCTGTATTTTCAAGCCAGCAGCTTCTGTAATGAATTTCATTGTTACACGCTCCATCGAGCCTTCTTTTGAAACATTGGCAATGGTTGATTTCCCGTTCTGAGCTTTAACCCATTTTGCATATGATTTCCAGTCATTGTAACGAGTCTCATTTGTACGTATATATATCTGAGAAAATGTAACTTGTGATATCACCAGAGGAATCAAGTCAACTGAAGGGTTAGGCCTGCTTGAATCCAGGGCGTGAGCAGATGAAGCATCAGCAATATGTTCAAGTACTGTGTAACCGTCTGATGGGGCAGCCATATATGCTGTCATACCTACGGTGACTGAACCGCCATGTTTGTGGTCACGGTTAATGCTTACACCGGTATGACCGGTAACAGCTTCAGCCATTGCCGCTGCTATCTGTCCTGATCCTCCAGC
>JAKUUF010000195.1 GCA_022448705.1 SAR324 cluster bacterium
ATTGCAATGAAACGTCTGATTTTTATTTCATATGTTTTTGGATCTATGTCTACAACACAAATGTATGAACCAAATGGAAAAGTAAGATTTGGTGGATCATAATAATGGGTTGCTTCTAGTCCAGCCTCCAGTCCCTGCGGATGATTTGTATAGGCAGCGAATGCAATTTCCTGAATAGTTTTGGACTGCTCTGGAGAGCCTTTTACAGAAAATTTGCCAACTTCCCACTCCAGATCTTCTTCACTGGCCTCAAGCAGATGAGCAGCTATCTTTCGTGATTTTTCACGAATCTTGTGTGCTGCCTTAGCAGCAGCTGCGCCTGCAGTCGGAGTACTTCGGCTGGCATATGTTCCAAGACCATATGGTGCAGTGTCAGTGTCCCCCTCTTCTACCTGAATGTCCGTGAAGGGAATACCAAGTTCTTCAGCAAGAATTTGGGCATAGGTTGTCTCGTGTCCCTGGCCTTGTGATTTCGTCCCAAATCTAGCTATAGCTTTACCGGTTGGATGGATGCGCACTTCGCAACTATCAAACATTTTGATACCTAGGATATCAAAATCTTTAGAGGGACCCGCACCAACAATTTCTGTGAAACTGCAGATACCTATGCCCATAAGTTCGCCACGCTCTCTTTTTTCTTTTTGTTCACTTCTAAGTTCTTCATATCCAATTTTTTCCATGGCCAGTTTCAAAGCTCTGGGATAATCTCCGCTGTCGTATTCCCAGCCTAAAGCTGACTTATAAGGGAATTCATCAGGTTGAATGAAGTTCTGCAAACGTAATTCTGCCGGATCTCTGTCCAATTTCTTAGCCAAAACATCTACAACGCGCTCAATTGCATGTACAGCTTCTGTCACTCTGAATGAACACCGATATGCGACTCCCCCGGGAGGTTTATTGGTATAGTATGCGTCCATCTCGGTAAACGCTGTTTTGATGTCATAGGAGCCTGTACAGATTGAAAACATACCTGCAGGATACTTCGAAGGATTTGCTGCACCATCGGTGTAGCCATGATCAGCAATTGTTTTGATCCTCAATGCTTCCATTTTACCTTCATTACTTGCAGCCATTTCCACAGTCATATGATAATCCCTTGCAAAAGAATCTGCCTGCAGGTTTTCTGAACGATCCTCAACCCACTTTACAGGCTTACCAATTACCACTGACGATGCTACGGCAATTACATAACCTGGATATACTGGGACCTTTCCACCAAAACCTCCACCAATGTCAGGAGAAATAATACGAATTTTCTCTTCGGAAAGTCCAACATGCCCAGCAACTAGTGCAAAAACGGTTCTAATAGCATGAGGTGCTTGAGTTGTCATCCATACAGTAAGTTTCCCATCTGCAGGGTCAAAAGAGGCAACACAGCCACAAGTCTCGATTGAGCAGACATGGATTCTAGGTAGATAAACTTTTTCTTCAACAACCACATCAGCATTCTTAAAAACTTGTTCGGTTTTTTCTGCATCACCGGTTTCCCAGTGCCATATGTGATTATCTGTTTTACCTTCCTTGTCTGTACGTAAAACCGGTGCGTCAGCTTCCATTGCCTTAAAAGGATCCACAACCGCCTGCATTGGTTCATATTCAACTTCAACTGCTGCAACCCCATCTGCTGCAATGTACCTGTCATCAGCTATAACAGCTGCGACTTCCTGAGCCTGGTACATTACTGTGTCTGTTGGAAGAACCATCTGAGTGGCTGACATCAGCGTTGGCATCCAGTGA
>JAKUUF010000196.1 GCA_022448705.1 SAR324 cluster bacterium
TTATCATGCTTTTTACTTTATCTGATGATTTTCTGCAAATGCGTAAAACATTAATCCTGTAAGTGCAGCAGCAACTGTTGTATGTAAAGCAGATATTGGTACAGGCACACGAAGTACCGAATTTAATACTCCCACTAAAATTTCCAGAAAAATTAATAAAACTATAAAATTATTTATAACATTATATCCAAACCTTTTCTTCAGCCAGACCCAGGCCATAATAATTAGGGCCAGTCCACCGAAAACTGCTATAAACCGGTGCAGCATGTGAATCCATTCATTTCTGAATTCAGGCAGGAAACGCCCTCGATAATCTTCCGGTGCAGGCTGCAAAATATGTCCTTCAATTCCGGTCAGTTTTGAAAGATCAGTTCCACTCATTCCGAATGAGAAATAACTTCCTTCATGACATCCTGGAAATGCCTCACAGTGTAAACCTGAATAAGTCGAACTGTTATAACCGCCTGAAGCAATGATTAAAAACAGCACAGCTATCATCAATCCAACACGTGAACGCATACCTGGCTTTTCCTGAAATCCTCGAAAACCAGATTTAGTTACTTCCGAATTTTCAAGTCTTCCCAAACTGAAAGTGATACGTGCAAGATAGACCAGCACTCCGAACAAAAGGTTCCCTCCGATTAAATGAAGTGTGACAATGGGAGGCCATAGTGTCATCGTCACTGTCAAAGCCCCTATAATCCCCTGTATGCATACTAAAACCAGGCTGAATAACGCAAGTCCCCTAATGTGATAATTTGAGTGCTGCCTGAAAGAAACAAATGTAATTGTGATGATTAATAATCCCAGGAGTGCCGCCACAAATCTATGACTTGTTTCTAAAGCAATTTCATATCCGGCTGGAGGAAGCAGCTGACCATAACATAGTGGCCAGTCCGGACAAGAGAGTCCTGCATTCTTCAAACGTACAAATGCTCCGTAAGGAATCAATGGCCAGGTGAGAAGTGCGGCAGAAAAGCATAACCATTTCAAAATCATTTGTATTGGAAGTTTTTAAAAAATTGAATCAGCAGTAATTTATTATTGCAATCTTGTCATTCAAACTCAAGATTCAGAAGTATCTGGAAGACGACAAATTCGATACGTATCCCAAAAAATCTGAGTAAGCTCTAATGATCTTGATGACTAGCCTGAACAAAACCTAATTTCTTACCTCCGCATTTTTCGTTCAAGATATTTCCCGAATCACCGATAAATAAATCAGAATAATAAGTTCGGCATGAGAACAGTTAACATCATCGAGATGACACAAAATTAATGCCGCTCAAAACAACACTTTGAAGGGAATGCAAATGTACTTGCCAAATATTGATACAAAACTTCTGAAACGAGTTCAGTCTAAAGAATTTGAAAATTCTGTTGACCAGGCTGTGAGGTCATTCATGTATGATCTGGACTTTATGCTATTGGAAGAGCAGCACTTAACAACTGACCGCAATTATTCCTGCATACAGCCAAATTCAGCAATAGGGTGGGTTAAACCTGTTTGAACTGAAGAGAAAATCATTTAATGATGTGGAGAACATCATTTCCAGATGAAGAAAATCATGCAGTCAAAGAGAATGACTCATTTTCCTTTTTAATGGAGCGCGATGGGGCAGGAATGACACAGTCTGGCAGCATAATCTCAAATACTACTCCTCGATTGTCAAGAAGATTACATCCTCGGATCGTTCCTCCATGTGCTTCAATAAGCTGCTTACCTATCGAAAG
>JAKUUF010000197.1 GCA_022448705.1 SAR324 cluster bacterium
CGAAAGAAGATCAACCTACTTCATAGATACAACCATGGCACACAAAAAGGCAGCTGGAAGCAGTCGTAATGGAAGAGATTCTCAAGGTCAGAGAAGAGGTGTGAAAAAATTTGGCGGAGAACTTGTAAAAGCAGGCAATATACTTGTACGTCAAGTTGGCTCAACTTTCCATGCAGGTACAAACGTCGGTACGGGAAAAGATTACACATTGTTTTCCAAGGTTCCAGGTCACGTTAAGTTCAGTCAAAAAGGAAACGGGAAACATAAAAGAAAATATATCAGTGTAGTTCCACTGGATGAAGCAGTTTCTGCTTCTGTTTGAAATATGGGTGCAAAGCCCCGTTCGCTTTCTGGTATAAAGCCTACCGGTACTCCCCATTTAGGCAACTATCTGGGCATGATTAAACCGGCGATACAAATGCAGCAAACGCACGAGACGTTTTACTTTATCGCTGATTATCATGCTCTCACCTCCACACACGATCCCAATCAACTCAGGGAGAATGCATATGATCTTACAGCCATTTTCGCCGCGTTGGGAATGGATTTTGAGAATCATGCTTTTTTTCGGCAATCAGATATTCCTGAAGTTACAGAACTGACCTGGATTCTTTCCTGTATCACTCCAAAGGGGCTGATGGAAAGGGCACATGCATTTAAGGACGCGATTTCGAAGAAACAGGAAGTTAATATGGGATTATTCAGTTATCCTGTTCTGATGGCTTGCGACATATTGATTTACGACTCGAATTTTGTGCCAGTAGGGCAGGACCAGCGTCAACATCTGGAAATTACAAGAGACCTGGCCATCCGCTTTAATCACCTTTTTGGAGAAGCATTTGTTATCCCGGAGGCAATTATACAAAAAGATGTTGCTACAATACCGGGACTTGACGGCAGGAAAATGAGCAAATCATATGGAAATGTGGTCCCGTTGATGGCTCCGGAAAAACAGTTCCGGAAGGCAATCATGAAGATCACCACAGATTCAAAAACAGTTGAAGAACCCAAGGACCCTGACACATGCAACGTTTTTGCTCTTTATAAGTGTTTCTCAACAGAAACAGACCAGAAAGAATTAGCTTCGCGTTACCGAGCAGGAGGTATGGGCTACGGTGAAGCAAAACAGCTTTGCTTTGAAGCATTAAATGCTGAACTCAGGGAGCCAAGGGAAAATTATCAAAACATTAGAAAAGACCTTCCTCAATTGGACGGAATACTGGAATCTGGTCGAGACAAGGCACGCGCTATTGCAATGCAAGTCACCGAAAGAGTGCGTGCAAAAGTTGGTCTTTGATAAATTAGTTTCTGGTTTAAATCAGAAATAAACTCAACTGCATCAACAATTCATTAGGTGTCGATCCTGTTCATCTGCTCACATTTATGAATCCAGATATACTTGCATCGCGCTACGCCAGCTCAGAAATTTCAGAAATCTGGTCTCCTGAGGGGAAGGTATACCTCGAACGTGAATTCTGGATTGTTGTGATGAAGGCACAGCAAAAATTGGGAGTTGATATTCCGGAATCAGCAATTAAATCTTATGAGAAAGTTAATAATCATATTGACCTGGAAAATATTTCAAAACGTGAAAGAAAGCTGCGTCATGATGTGAAGTCCAGAATAGAAGAATTTTGTGATTTGGCCGGACACCAGCATATACACAAAGGTCTTACAAGCCGGGATTTGACTGATAACGTGGAGCAGCTGCAAATA
>JAKUUF010000198.1 GCA_022448705.1 SAR324 cluster bacterium
CTGATCACTCAGAAAAACCTCAACTTTTCAAATTGCTGGATTCAGAAAGACGTGTTGGCATTAAACTCACGGAAAGTTTTGCCATGTCGCCGGCAAGCTCTGTTTCCGGAATGTATTACGCTCATCCTGAATCACGCTATTTTGCAGTGGGCAAGATTGACAGGGACCAGGTTGCAGACTATGCGGAGCGCAAAAAAATATCAGTTGCAGAAGTTGAACGCTGGCTTGCCCCGATTTTAGGATAGATTTAGCGCGGAGTAGTGTATTGAATTTTAAACCATGTGCCAGAACTGCTGCTTCACTGTTTAATTATCATCGCTCATAACTACCCCTTTTCAGTGCTTTAGATGAAGCTGATAGATCTTTACAATAAAAAGGATTTTGTATTTTCCATAGAAATTTTTCCACCCAAAACAGACAAGGGAGTGGAAAAACTGAAAAGTACACTTAAGGGCTTCAGACAGTTTGCTCCAGATTATATGTCTGTGACTTACGGTGCAGGCGGGACAAGCCGTGAAAATACTCACGAAATGGCAGTGCATATCAATCATGAACTTGGCATACCCGCAATGGCTCACCTGACCTGTGTTTCTCATACTGCAGATGAAATTGATAAAGTTTTAACTAGTCTGAAAAACAGGAATATAGAAAATGTGATGGCCCTGCGTGGTGATCCTCCGGTAGGTACTGACCGCTTTGTTCGACCTGAAGGAGGGTATCAATCTGACTCTGCATTAATTTCTGCAATAAGGAAACACAGCAGTTTCGCCATCGGAGCAGCAGGTTATCCGGAAGGCCATGTGGAAAATCCGGACAAGGAAGAAGACCGCATACATTTGCACGAAAAAATTGCCTGCGGGGCACAATTCATCATTTCTCAATTTTTCCTGGATAACATTCATTTCCTGCGCTGGAGAGACTTGCTGCGCCATGAAGGTGTCTCATTGCCTTTGATTGCAGGTATCCTTCCTCCCACAAACTGGCACTCCCTGCAAAGCATGTCAGCAATGTGTGGTGTCAGCATACCGAAACAATTGGCTCAAGATCTTATCAAGCAAGAGGATGATCCGGAAGTATGCCGGGAAATCGGTTTTGATCATGTTGAACGTCAGCTTGAAGAACTTCTCAGTGAAGGTGTGGAAGGCGTTCATCTGTATGCGCTTAACCGTCTTGAGACAGTAGAACGATTGGGCCCACAGCTCCAGAAGGCATCAGGGGAATCCCTGAATGCAGTCACTGTATGATTTTTACCTTCCTTTTTGATTGCAATTTTCTCCTTTCCGGCTGAAACTGAAGAATTTAGTCCTTTTATTATTCCAAAACATTTTGAACCTTAGAAATAGTAATCATGCAGGAGTACGTTCCAAAGGAAATTGAATCAAAGTGGCAAAAATACTGGGAAGAGCATAATTTGCTGGATTTTGATTTTGATTCAGAAAATCCAAAATATTACATGCTGACCATGTTGCCCTACCCTTCAGGAGATTTGCATATTGGACACTGGTATGCCATGGCACCTTCTGACTGTTATGCCCGTTTCATGAAAATGAAAGGTTACGAAGTTTTTTTCCCAATAGGCTTCGATGCTTTTGGACTTCCTGCTGAAAATGCAGCCATCAAAAACAATATTCATCCAAAATCATGGACGTATGCAAACATCAAGAGCATGCAAAAGCAGCTTCGTTCTATGGGAAATAT
>JAKUUF010000199.1 GCA_022448705.1 SAR324 cluster bacterium
TTGCTTTTTCTGGATTCACAATATGTTGAACTTGATGGTACTGAACATAAATTTGTTCAGGGAGTGATGGGTATTTTTGGGCATGGCAATGTTACGGGACTTGGTGAGGCCCTTGAATATGGTGGTACAGATTTGCGTTATATACAGGGCAATAATGAACAGGGCCTCGTGCATGCCGCAACAGCGTATGCCAAGCAGAAAAACCGGCTGGGTATTTTTGCCTGCACCAGTTCAATTGGCCCCGGAGCAACCAACATGATAACCGGAGCAGCAACTGCTACAGTAAACCGTATTCCTGTTTTGCTTTTGCCTGGAGATGTGTTTGCATCGAGGCAGCCAGATCCGGTACTTCAGCAGATTGAAACTCCATGGGACCATACTATCAATGCGAACAATGCTTTCAAACCGGTCAGCCGTTACTGGGACAGGATAGAGCGCCCGGATCAGTTAATGATTGCGGGCTTGAACGCCATGCGTGTGCTTACAGATCCAGTGGAAACTGGAGCTGTAACGCTTTGTTTGCCGCAGGATACACAGGCAGAAGCATTTGATTATCCTGAATCATTTTTTGGGAAAAAAGTATGGCACCTTGACAGGCGTGCTCCGCATCCAAGAGCGCTGAAAGAGGCAGTCAGCATTTTGAGCAGTGCACAAAAACCCCTGATAGTGGCTGGAGGCGGGGTTCACTATTCTCAAGCTGCTGAAACTCTCAGGGGCTTTGCTGAAACATTCGGCATACCCGTATCTGAAACACAGGCAGGCAAAAGCGCCATGAGCTGGAAAGATCCAATGAGCGTAGGAGCGGTTGGTGTAACAGGTACTTCTGCGGCAAACTTACTGGCTAAGGCCGCAGATGTAGTGCTGGTAGTTGGATCACGATTACAGGATTTCACCACGGCATCAAAACAAATTTTTGCTTCTGACGTAAAACTGCTGCACTTGAACGTAAGTAAATTTGACGGGCTCAAAATGGACAGCATCATGTTGCAGGCGGACGCAAAATCCGGATTGGAATCATTGAGTGAGGAGTTGCGTAAAGCAAAGTTCCAAACCAGCGCTGAATACAGGGGGTGCGTTTCACAATTGCAGTCTGAATGGAATGCAGAAGTTGACCGCCTGTATAATCTGACATCTGAAGAAGGCAACGTGCAGACTTCCATTGTAGGAACGCTGAATGAATTTATGGCCCCCGAGGATGTTGTTCTTTGCGCGGCAGGAAGTCTGCCTGGGGATCTGCACCGTCTGTGGCGTTCGGAAATTCCAAAGACCTATCATATGGAATACGGCTACTCCTGCATGGGCTATGAAGTTTCCGGAGGCCTCGGAGCAAAGATGGCCCTGGAAAAAGGGGAGGTCTATGTCATTGTTGGCGATGGAAGTTATTTGATGCTCCATTCTGAAATTCTGACTGCGCTTAAGGAACATGTCAAAATCAATATCGTGCTACTGGATAATTCAGGCTATCAGTGTATAAAAAATCTGCAAATAGCCCATGGCAGTGCAGGATTTGGTAATGAATTCCGTTTCCGTGAGGAGAGCACAGGAAGGCTTACTGGTGATTTTACTGCCGTAGATTTTAAAAAATATGCAGAGGCCCTTGGTGTTAAGGCATTTTTTGCGGCAGATGCTGATCAACTCAGGCATATACTGGAAAAAGCTCGAAGTGAGCATGTTTCCACATTGATTGAAGTCAAGGT
>JAKUUF010000002.1 GCA_022448705.1 SAR324 cluster bacterium
TTTGAACAGTATTAATTCCAGAACAGTTATTGCATTCAGAATTTGACTATTCAAAAAATTCTGTTATTTTAAAACCGAAATTGGATTGTCAACTATAGAAACTTTGGACTTTTCAATTTATTTAATTTCAACAAATCATCATCAGTATTAAAGCATGAGATCAGTTATTCAGGAAGAGTTGTTCGGTCCAGAGCAATATACCCGTTTATGCAGTTTTTGCAGAGGAGAATTCCCACGCTCGGCAGAGTTTTTCCCTGATGGTCGTTGCAATGACGGGATGGCATCATTCTGCAGAAAATGTGCTCATCTCAGAGTTCAGCTGAAATCTTCTGCTAAAAAAATGGGTACAAAATTTTCACAGGCAAGTCTGCTTGAGAAGGTATGCAAAGACTGTGGTGAAAGAAAGCCGTTGCGAGAGTTTTACATGTCTTCACATTCTCAAGACGGAAAAACATCTTCATGCAAAAATTGCATAGACGAGAATTATGATCTGAAGCAGAAACGCAAACATCATCCTGACGGAGAATCTGTTTATTTCATTCAGGATTCAAGAAATAAAAGAGTTAAAATTTCTTCAGGAAGCAATCCTTATCTTGATTTGGAGAACTTGCAGCAGGGTTCTTCAGAGACCCTTCATATTCTGGCAAGTTTTGAAACAAGTCATGAGGAATCTGCAGACAATATTGTCAGCACCCTGCAAAGCCTGTTTCAAACCCATCATTCAGGAAATGGATGGTTTGATATGGTGCCTTCACTTGCACAATACATTTCTCTTATAAAGCATGGAGATTCCGAAAAAGCAAAGCTCCTGCTCTCACCAATTGAAAATTCTGGGAACAATTCCTTATCAAAAACTGTTTCAAAAGGAGTTTAAGGCGGGTCAGTTTATGTTGGGGGGGTAGTGTTATCCTGATAATTCAGATTGATAACCTGACCTGGTGCTATTCATATTCTGCATATCCATCTTGTTGATCAAGTCATGTGAACTGGGTAGGATTGCAATGGTTCTCTGTTCCTCCTCCTCAATGCCCTAAACTGCAGATTGTTGAGCGCATCCATGGTAAAACCTCACGGTCACCATTTTTAAATCATCTATATTTTCACCTGTCTCCTCTAAAATTCCAAACTCCTGATGGCCGGGAATTACAGATAAATTTTGTTCAGGGAGTTCTACTTCAACCAGATTTAAGCCTGTAAGGCAAGAAGCGCAAAATATTCCTCCAATTAAAAGTTCCAACCCTAAGGGAACCTGAATATCTTATGTTTCAAATTTAGGCTGTACATCCTCAATCATTCCTAGCTGGTGGTGCATCTTAGGATTCATTTACAGTCCTTCAATCAAAATGATATTGTGCTAATAAAAACTTTAATTTCGCTGACTGAAAAATTTGTTCAGAATTGAAGTTAATGCTATACTTTGATTTATACATGCTTAAGCAATGATCGAATATTATAATTTCAATATTTACGGTTGTTTACAGCATTTCAAATTGGCCTTGTAAATATACTGTAAAATTTGTATTTTTGAATGTGCAATCCAACAAAGCCCATACATTCCGGCAAAAATTTCTCCATTGAATGATGGTATAGAACCTCCTTTCGTTTTTCCCGATAGATATCTGCCAAAATGGCAAAAAACATCACGCCCCGCAAAGAAAATTACTCCCAGTGGTATCTTGATGTAATTGCGGCCGGGCAGCTTGCTGATTATGCACCAGTTAAAGGATGCATGGTAATCAGACCTTCCGGTTTTGCAATATGGGAAGCTATGCAGTCCCGTTTGGACCGAATGTTCAAAGAAACAGGTCATGTTAATGCATCTTTCCCCTTGTTGATTCCAAAGCATTTTATGGAACGTGAAGCGGAGCATGTTGAAGGGTTCAGTCCTGAATGTGCTGTCGTAACACATGGCGGAGGAAAAGAACTTGAAGAACCTCTGATGATTCGCCCCACTTCAGAGACAGTTATCGGACACATGTATTCCCAGTGGATTCAAAGTTACAGGGATCTTCCCGTGCTGATAAATCAGTGGTGCAATGTGCTACGCTGGGAAATGCGCACAAGACTCTTTCTGCGTACCTCAGAATTTCTCTGGCAGGAAGGACACACTGCCCATGAAACAGCAGAGGAAGCTCAGGAAGAAACATTACGGATGCTGGAAATATACCGGGTTTTTCAGGAAGAATATTTGGCAATTCCAGTGATCAAAGGTATTAAATCTGAATCAGAAAAATTTCCCGGGGCGTTATCCACATATTCAGTGGAAGCAATGATGCAGGATGGTAAAGCTCTTCAGTCAGGGACATCTCATAATTTAGGTCAAAATTTTGCGAAAGCTTTTGAAATTGATTTCCTTGACAGAAACAACAACCAAAAATATGTCTGGACAACAAGCTGGGGAGCTTCAACACGCATGATAGGCGGTTTGATAATGACTCACAGTGATGATGATGGATTGATACTCCCGCCAAAAATAGCACCTGTACAAGTGGCTATTGTTCCAATTTTTAATAATGACCAGGAACGCAGTGAAACCCTGGAGTTTGCGGATGCAATAGCAAACCGACTGAAAGAAAAAATCGATCAGCTTCAGATAAAAATCGACAGTTCGGATAATCTTAGGCCTGCCGATAAATTTTTTCATTGGATACAGCAGGGAGTTCCTGTAAGGATTGAAGTTGGTCCGCGTGATGTAAAAAAACAGTCGGCTATGGTGGCAAGAAGAGATATCCGTGAGAAGAACGCTGTTCCAGTTGAACAAATCACACAACACGTTGTAGATTTATTGGAAAAGATTCAGCAAAACCTCTTTGAAAGGGCTTTGAATTATAGAAAAGAAAACACCAGGACTGTTTCATCGTATGCAGAATTCAAGGAAATTATCAGTAATCAAGGAGGTTTCATTTCAGCTCACTGGGACGGCTCAAAAGAAGTAGAGGCACAAATTAAACAGGAAACAAAGGCAACGATCCGCTGTCTTCCACTTGAAAAAAATCCTGAACCTGGGAAATGCATGGTAACCGGATTGCCCTCTGCTCAGAGAGCGCTTTTTGCGATTGCATACTGAATAAGACGGAATGAAAAGTAGATCAACCTATAATTAAACCGGAATTGTGAGCAAGCACATCATTGTATCAAACGTCAGTGACGCCCCTTTTGCGCTTGGGGTAGGTTATGCGCATTCCCAGGAAAATGACATTTCGGATATAATTGCCCTAAAAACATTTATCAACAATGAGTTTTGTCCAAGATTTTTGCAGGATCACGTCACAGAAGAAACACTTGGTTATGGACTGGAGGGCAAATCTGTATACATTGTATCCTCTCACTCTGCATACTATTCTCGCAACGAACTGGCTATGCGCAATTATTTAATTGCTTCTGCAGCCAAGGAAAACGGTGCAGAATTTGTTGCTTTAGTAGAGCCAGATTTATTTTACTCTGCTCAGGACCGCGGTCCAAGAACTCTCGATCATCCGCAGGTTACTGATTTTGCCTCACGAGAAAAATTTGTAGGACAGCCATGTTCTGCGGAAATGTATGCACAACTGTTAAAAACATCAGGAGTAGACTGCGTGATGACTGTTCATAACCATAAACCTGATGTGATGAGTAAAATATACCAAAATGTCTATCATGAAGGAAATACACGCAATATTCCACCACTGTTGAACCTTGACATTTCCCCTCTGATTGCAAACTACATTCTCCGTTCAGGTTTTGTAAGACTCTGGAACTACGGCGAACATGTAGGTTTTGTAGCACCCGATGAAGGTGCAGTAGAATTTGTGAACCGTGTGAGAGAGTTTAGCGGACTTCATAATTCAGTATTGGTTACATTCAAAAAAACCCGGAGCGGTCAGCGAGACGTAACACTTAACATCAGTGAAGATGTGGAACTTCTGAAAGATCGTGATATTTTCATTCTTGATGATATGGTACGTACAGGAGGTACGATTGCAGCAAATATCAGTGCAATAGCAGAATCAAAACGATGTCGGCCTAAAAATATATTCTTCTACAGCACACACACAACAATCTCCCAGGAAGCAAGGGAGAACCTGAATTCACCTTACCTGAATCAATTCATTACCAGCAACACGATTCCCGGCGTACTTAACCGTGATGTGCAGGGCAGACTTAGAAAAAAAATTATAATTTTGAAAATTGAAAAATGGATTGCTAATGCAATCAGACATTGTCTGAAAGAAGCTCAGCTTCCAGAAGATATTTATGGAATTAATTCTGTTACACAATCAGATGAACTTTACGAAGTTGACCTTTCCACAAAAAATCCCCTGCATAATAAATCCCGCATCCAACAATATGAACTAACTATCTGAGTATGCCCAAAGACGAAAACACGCTTATCCTAGGGATTGGTGGAGTAGGAATGCACCTGGCGCAGCGTTTGGTTCATGAGGGTTATCCAATTACTGTTATTGAATCAGATTCTGAATTACTGGAACATGCCTCAGAGTCTTTGGATGCCCGCCTGATATGTGGTAATGCAATGCAGCTTTCAAGCTGGCATGAGGCAAATGCTGAAGATATGGGACTTATGATTGCTGCTACAAACAATGATTCCACAAACATGTTGTCTTCACTGATCGCGGATAAATTTGGTATCGATCGAAAAATTGTCCGGTCACGTTCCCTTGATTTTACGGATGACAGCATGTTCTCTCCGGATGAGTTGAAAATCGATTTGATGGTTCATCCGGAAGAACTGGTTGCACAGGAAATATACCGATTGGTAAAAAGAGCTTCATGCAATGACCTCACATCTGTGGGTGAGGGTAATATGCTTGTACTTGCTATGAGAATTAATGAATACTCCCCACTTTTAAACAAAACTCCAAAAGAGCTTTCTGAAACTCACACTGATTTTTTTTTCAGGGTAGTGGCTATCGCACGTGGAATTTCTACAATAATTCCTCAAGCTGAAGAACAAATTCGAGCATTTGACCAGGTATTCATCATGTCGTGTAAGGAGGATATGATGCCATTGATGGATATGATGAAGATAGAGCATAAAAAAATTGAAAGTCTGATGATTCTCGGAGGAGGTTTAGTAGGAAGGAGAGTTGCACAGCTGTTGGAAAAAGAAGTGGAAATCATCCTCATTGAAAATAATCCTGAACGTGCTGAGGAGCTTGCCTCTGACTTGAAAAACACACAAGTAATCCAAGGGGACGGAACAGACGCAAATATTCTCGTTATGGCAGGTCTGGATACTACAGAATCTTTCATTGCAACAACAGGAGATAACGAAACTAATATTGTCAGTTGTCTACTTGCTAAACACTTGATGAATAGAAATAATAGAGACCCACAAGGAGGATATGGAAAAACGATTGCTCTGGTAAACAAGGAAGATTACCTTGTTTTAGCATCCACAATCGGGCTGGACATTGCACTAAACGCAAAAATTTCAGCGGCAAATGAAATACTAAAATTTATACGTCGCAATGAACTTTTATCAGTGGCACACCTTCATGGAGTTGATGCTGAAGTTATAGAACTACTTGCTGCACCGGGCTCAGAAATTGCAGGTAAACCTTTAAACAAATTAGCGAAAAATTTTCGCCAGCATAATATTTTGATTGGAGGAGTCGAACAGGACGGAGTCTGGAAAGTAGCAGTAGGTTCAACTGAAATTCAACCACATAACAGGGTGGTTGCCGTATGTTCCTCTCAGCACCTCAATAAAGTAAGGCAGTTATTTAGTTGAAATAATTACTTTTTTGCCCACCTTAACTTTTTTTACAATTTTTTCATTTTGTCCTACCATTGTTAATTGAATGAGTATATACTATTTCAATGAAAATACTGTTGATGGCATTAACCTACCTGTTAATTCTGTCATCGGGAGGATGCAGCCAGCAGCGAAGATACGTATATCCAACTGATGAACGTCTTGAATTACAGAGGGTCTGTCGTGCTGTAAGCTCCAGAAATACTAATCGTTTTATGGTTTTGTTGGGTAAAATTTACCCCCTTAATAATGATGGGAAAACTGCAGAATTAGAAGAAATTAGAACTGAATTGAAAGATGCAGGATATTTTTGCGGGAATTATAGATTGCAAGATGCGCCCTGTCCAATTGCAAACAAATATAGAATTAAATCCCAAAATTGTGCTTTTTCCAGATAAAACAATGAAATCATTAATATTTTAGAAAATAATTTTTTTATTCAGCAACTGAAAATCAGTAATAATGTTTTTGTTGTCTGAGCTAAGTGAAAAATTATCTATCACAGTCCTAATGCGGGAATAACATGGACAGTAAATTGCAAACAAACAAGGGTTCTTTATATTTTTTTAATAATTTTTCCAGTAAGGAAATAAATTCTAAGTCGAGGAGCATGGATGCCATCGCAAACTAAAAGCAATAACCTGATTGTTGGGCTTGATATTGGAACCACAAAAATCTGTGCAATTGCTGTTGAAGGAGATGATATTGAAGCACTGAATGTAGTTGGAGTTGGAACTGCAAAATCAGAAGGATTGCGAAAAGGTGTTGTAGTCAACATTGAAAAAACAGTTAAAGCGATAAAGAAAGCGGTTGAAGAATGTGAGTTAATGTGTGGAACACAGATACGTTCTGTCTATGCGGGAATCGCAGGCCATCATATCAGGGGGCAAAACAGCCGAGGAATGGTTACAGTTTATCACAACCGAATTGTAACTGATGAAGACATTCGCAGGGTAATAGACGCTGCTCAGGTCCTTATTCCGAATGACAGAGAAGTATTACACATTCTTCCTCAAGAATTCATTGTCGATGACCAGGATGGAGTACAAAATCCGCTTGGCATGGCAGCAGCACGTTTGGAGGTGAATGTTCATATTGTGACCGGTTCAGTAACCTCCGCGCAAAATATAATTAAATGCTGCAACCAGTCCGGGCTCGATGTTGAAGACATAGTTTTGGAGCCTTTGTCTTCAAGTCAGGCTGTACTAAGTCCGGATGAGCAGGAAGTGGGGGTTGTACTTGTTGACATAGGTGGAGGTACCACAGATGTAACAATTTATTCGGAAGGAAGCATTGTACATACTGCAGTTTTAGCTTTGGGTGGTAATCATTTAACTCATGATATTGCAATTGGCCTGGGGGCACCACTTCATGAAGCAGAAGAAATAAAGCACAATTTTGGAGTGGCCATGACCAGCATGGTTAAGGAAGATGAAATGATTGAAGTACCAAGTGTTGGGGGACGTAATAACCGCACTATGAAAAAACGAGTGCTTGCAAGCATCATTGAGGATCGATTCAGGGAAATATTTGAATTGATTGCTCATGAAATTGAAAAAACTCATTTTCATACTTTGATGGCATCAGGAGTAGTTATTACTGGAGGAACATGCATTATGCCCGGAGCAGACCAACTTGCTTCACAGGTTTTAAATTTACCAGTACGTGTGGGATTTCCTGAAAATATTAGTGGTTTGCGTGAAATGATATATTCACCTAAATATGCAACAAGTGTAGGGCTTGTACGTTATGGAATAACAAGTAATCAAGGAAAACTGCATTTTGCAGGAGATGATACAAATCTGTTTCATAAAGTGTCCAGAAGGATGAAAGACTGGATGCAAAATTTCTTTTAGTATTTACATTTTTTTCAGTATTAAACCTGAATTAATAAATAAAACATGGGGGTAACATGCTAAATTTTTCTGATATCCAGCCTATACGCGATGATACGCCAAGCATCAAGGTTGTTGGTGTTGGCGGTGGCGGTGGAAATGCCGTCAATCGGATGATTCAATCAGGAGTTCAAGGTGTGGAATTCATTGCGGCAAACACTGATTTGCAGGATTTAAGAAAATCTTTAGCACCTCAGAAACTTCAGATAGGCAGCCAGTGTTCCCGTGGCCTGGGGGCAGGAGCCAAACCGGAAATAGGTCGAAACGCCGCCCTGGAAAGCATTGATGAAATCAGGGATTCCCTTCAAGGAGCTGATATGGTATTTCTTGCTGCAGGTATGGGCGGAGGAACAGGCACTGGAGGAACACCTGTGGTGGCTCAGGTGGCGCAAGACATGAAAGCACTTACAGTAGGTGTTGTAACCCTTCCTTTTAACTTTGAGGCAAAAAGACGGCGTAAAGTCGCTAGTGGAGGGGTAAACGAATTGAGAGACCGGGTTGATACATTAATAGTTGTACCAAATGAAAACTTGTTCAGTATCATCAATAGACGAACCCCTATGACTGAAGCATTTGGATATGCAGACGATGTACTACGTCAGGGAGTTCAAGGTATCTCTGACTTAATTACCAGAGACGGACTGGTAAATTTAGACTTTGCGGATGTTAGAACCGTAATGGCAAATAAAGGTAAAGCAGTTATGGGGACTGGACTTGCCTCAGGTGAAAACAGAGCAAGACATGCTGCCGAACAAGCTCTGCACAGCCCACTGTTAAACGACAATAGAATTGACGGCGCACGCGGAATTTTGATCAATGTTGTTGGAGGAGTTTCAATGGGTATGCAGGAAGTAGATGAAGCTTCCACATTCATCAAAGAACACGGCCACAAAAATGCAGAAATAATCTGGGGTGCAGCTATTAATCCGGATTTTGAAGATCAAATGATGATCACCGTAATCGCAACCGGATTTGATGAAAATGATGAGGCGGCTGAGAAGAAATCTGTTGCTAGTATTCCTGCCATGCCATTTGATGCACTTGCTGAAACAAAAGATAAATCAAATTCAGAAAATGATGAATCAAATCCTGAATCAGAGATCATTCCTGATGATAAATCAGAAGTTGTAACCGATTCTAATCTGGTTGCAGACAACTATGATTATACTTTACAAAATACTGAAGATGAGGATCATATTCATGAACCAGATGAAACAGAAACCTCAGGTTATGACGAAATGATCCAACCTGGAGAAGACAGGGAATTTATTCTTTCTGATAATGAAGGCGTTTCCAGTCAATTATCTGACGATCATGCCGAAAAAGAGGAGATTGATGCTGAAGAAGCAACTGAAATGAATTCCGAATCATCTGAAAACACCTTTATTCAAATGAATCAGCAAAATTTGGAAAACTCTGATTCCTCCGAGATTGAAACCTCTTTCGATGAAAATATTGACCATGAAGATTCAAATTCAAATGTAGAAAATAATTCAACATTTGAGGATTTGCCTCTGGACATGACGTCCGCTAACTTAATTGATGCGGAAAATTATTCAATTCATGATTCAGCTTTGGAGTCAGACGAACTCAATGGTAAGACTATTACCGGTGATAATTCTCTTTCCTACCCAAATCTTCTATCTGAAAAAGATAGCGAAACGGATGCCAGTGAAGTTGAAACAAGCCCCCTTATCCCGGAATGGGCAAATCAAACTGATAATCCAGCATTTTTTCAAAATTTAGACATTCCTACTTTTCTTCGAAGACGAGGATCAAGCAGACCTCGACAATAAAAAAACTTGTGGTTATAAAGCTTTCCCATTATGCTTGGCTTTAGAGTCAAAAAGCTGAGAGTTTTATGGAAAATGTGAGTACAAAATACATAACCACAAGTTACGAACTTCGCATATCATAATTCAGCTTCAGACATATTTCCCTAAGTTTCTTTAAAGAATATTTCCTGGTTCTTTAATATTACTGAATTACCAAGGAAATTTTATATCACTTAAATTTTTGTGAAATCTATACGTCTATTGCATACTTCCTTACTTGGACTTCTGGGAGGAGTCCTTGGATGGTCACTTTTGCAAAGCGGATTTAACATATTTGATGCTCTTTCCACAAAAGTATTTCCAGAATTAAATTCTAACTGGATCAATGAATTTAACTATGAAGGTGCTTTAATTGGACTTGGACTGGGCCTGGTTTTACAGGCAAGAGCTTCAATATTGAACCATCATGATTTGATGGGTGTTTTGTTCAAAATGTTTATAGGAGCTTTTCTAGGTGCGATTTTCGGACTGATTTGTTTTGGTATTGGGAATTTATTGATAGCAGGACAAATTTCACCTTCGATTGGTCGTATAACAAGTTGGACACTTTTAGGATTATCAATTACGGGCACCTCAGAATTGTTTTGCTCCGCATCTGGATTTTCAGGACCAAGAATTATAAGCGGGGGTATCGGTGGAACAATCGGAGGTGGTATTTTTGAACTATTGCTGCAGTATCATTTAACCGGTACAGAACACCTAGCAGGTTTGGTTCTTGCCGGTTTCAGCATCTTTTTAATTATTGGAATTGCTGAAAATAGAATTACTTCCTTTGCCATAAGAGTTTTGTCAGGTAAGCAGGAAGGACAAATTTTTCTTCTTGATCAAAACAGATTTTCACTGGGATACGGTTCACAGAACAATCTCATATTACGTGGTTATGCAGAAGTTTGTGACACACATGCACATATAATCAAGAAAGGGAATCAAAATTATATTGAGAGTGCAGATGCAGGAGGAGATGTTCTGGTTAACTATCGTTTGATCGATCAACAATCCATGAAAAAAGGAGATGTGATTAAAATTGGTACAGCGCTGTTGCAGTACTATGAAATTTAATGTTCTATCACATTGGTCGATTATTGCGGGTATGCCTGCTTAGTGTATACCTTGAATTTATAATATTACTGAAATTTAGTAACCTGCTGCTGGCGGCTAATCAAGTCGATCAGAGTTACGGTTTGAAACAAGACGTATCGCACTCAGCGATACTTGGTTTATTCTTCCAAGATAATTTTTTCCTCAAAATAAGCCAGGAAACTTTCCTGACAATTTACGAGTCCCTTCTTGTATTTGCAGGTACAGTTTTACTTGTATTTGCTCTGTGGCTGCTTCAAAAACCAAAGACAAGAACACCATCAGGCCCTGGTTTTCAATTATTAAATATTGGTGAACAGGGTATGTTCATACCCCTTAAGCCCGAAGTTCAAACCCTGGAATTGCTTTCCAAGATAAATACTGGTAAAAAGTATCGATTGTCTGCAAATTTAAACAGAGTTACGCTGACTCCTCACCAAAATTCATTTCTACTGGAAGACAAGAACTATAAAAACGCCCTGCTGATCAATCGAAGGCGTTCCCATCGAATTTTACTGACTAATGATGATATATTGGATGTTGGTGAAATGGTTCTGCTCTACCGAAACCCTGATCTTTCATTTAACAATTTGAATCGCAATCTTGACGGGAGCCTAGAATTACCTGCGGCAAGCGCTAAACTTAAAGGACCTGTTCAGAAAGGAACTCCAATCCTGACATTCCTCGGAAGTCAGCAGAAGATCCCTTTAATTCGTAACCTGAACACCATGGGCACATCAAATTCCAATGATATTGTTATTGAAAGCAATGAAGTTGCTTCTCGTCACGCAAAAATTTACAAGGTTGGTGAAACCTGGAAAATTCAAAATCTTCACATTCATGAAACAACTTCTGTAAATGGCAGGAGGATTGATCAGCGATTTCTGCAGGATGGTGATGAGGTGACTCTAGGAGATGTGCTAATCAGGTTCAACATAAGCAAAACCAAATTCAGGCAGATGCCCAGACAAAAAATTGAGGCTACCCAAAAGACCCAAACAACTTAATTCACTGTTAAAAAATAACGGAAAGACTGGTAACTGCCGGCAACTCCTTCAAGAAAACCTATCTCATCAGAAATTTTCAAATAAAAGGCATCATTTCCTTCAGGTAATAAATACTGAAATGAAAAATGTTTTTTTCTTTTCAGCAGATACCCCTTCACCCGTTTTCGATTGTGATCATATATAGTAAGTTTTGGCCGCAGATGAGTAGGACCAAGACGATTCCAGGTTATTTTGATCAAATTTTTTTCTTCATATGACTCATTTTTTTTGTCTGCTATTATCATGAACAATGTACTGTCACCGCGATGTCTGATATTATCATAAACTGTACTCGTTAAAGGCAGGCTGTAGGTTTGTTTGAAAGGACTTAATGGAACTTGAAATTCTGGAATGGGCAAATTATTTTCTTCAGTTTCCTCTCCAATATCATTAACCTCATCCAAAGTAAAATATGGCTCCAGTGAAGCAATTAATTCATGCCATGTAACATTTACCACAAGGTAATTGTTTTCCCATTTAATTTCGGAAATTTGAAATTGTGAGTCTTGAGGCAGAACAAATTCCTTAAGCATTTTATCTTTATCCCCTAAATAAAGGGAACTATAAGTAACAAAACTGCTGGAAATCGTTTCCAGACGCAGGTTTTTCCAACGAGGGTTGTTCTGAAATAAAGTCTTAACTAGCAGCTGTTCTTCATGTGGACCATTTAAACCTATGAATTTGATTTTCACTTTTATTTCTCTTCCTGCATTAAAAGTTAAGGCCTTTTTTATAACAGGAGTCCAGTTGAGTATTAATCTGTCAAGCAATTGTGGAATGATACTATCAATTTGTTCAGAAGAATAGGGCATCAGGTCTGTTGCACTGGCTATAATTGTCGGGCTATCAGTAAGGCTATTTTCTGGAGACCAGAAGATTAACTCAGTCTTGAGCTTATGTTGTTGAGGATCATTTCCATCAGCAATTTTGCTGGACTTTAATTCAAGTAATGGCAATGAATTTTTGTCAGTTTGCTCTTGATGATTGCTTTTTAGCAGATTAAGCCTAGCCTGCATGCCTGCTTTCAGTGGAAGAAAATTTTTTTTAACAAGTATATTTTTTGTTCGTATACGATAGGGTTTTAAACGGGTGTCTAGTTGCTCCAAAATCTTAGTTAAATATTCATTTTGACGAAATTCATTCTCAGCATTATAAATCAAATAAAAATCCCTGAATGGAACGCGTTCATCCAGCGAAGGAAGTCCTAGTTTCCTGAAAGCTGAAATTATTCGAGATTGAAATATCCGCGTTTCAATGTTTATCGTGAATTCACTAAGATCCTCTGTATTACGCTCACTTATTACTCGAATTGATTCAATGTAATCGTCCGGATTTTCGAAAAAGTGATTTTGCAGAAGTGGATCCAGAGAGACCATGCTGTTATAAGCCAAATATCTGGCAACAGCCTGCATAATAGCCTGCCCCTTAGCGTCCTTCAACGCCTCAGCTTTTGCTCTTACCAGGTTGTCTCTGTTAATAACAACTGTAGATTCTGCCCTCTCCACCAACAGGCTTTGCCCCATCAATGGCAAGGCCAGAAAAAGCGTCAGCAAAACTGAAAAATACTTTTTATATTTACTTAATAATTTACCACTCATTAATCTCTGAGAAAATCTTGCTGAATAGCATCAAGTTTCTTCTCTAAAATTAAAGAATCCTCTCCGCACAGATTAAAATAATATTTTATTTTAGGTTCAGTACCAGAAGGCCGAGCAATTATTCTGGTCCTGTCTTCGAGTTCAATAGAAATAACATTGGAGGGAGGCAATCCCGGACCAATCTTAGGAGGAGATGTCTTGTCCGTGCAAGTGATTGTATTGTGCAAAAAATCTGTAATTTGAACCACAGAATTTCCTGCTACAGTTTCAGGAGGTGAGTCGCGTAAAATTTCCATAAGCTGCTGAATTTTCTCTATTCCTCCAGCCCCTGAGAAGGTGCGAGTCTTAAGTACATCAAGATAAGTCCCATGATGCTGGTAAATCTGATTAAGCCTGTCAAGTGGTGTCAGGTTGTTTGCCTTATGTGATGCCACCATTTCAGCAAAGACCAGAGATGCCCAAATTCCGTCTTTATCGCCTGAATGGTTTCCCATTAAATATCCGTGGCTTTCTTCCATTCCAAAAACAAACTTAAAGTCATGATCTTTTTCATACTTTAATGCAGCCTGCCTGATCCATTTAAATCCTGTTAATACCTCAACTACTTTCAAACCATATTCCTCAGCTATTTTAGATACAAGAGGAGAAGTGACCACAGTAGTAAAAATTACACCATTTTTCGGAAGAAGGTTTTGTTTACTTAAATTCGAAAGGATGAAATCCAGAATTAACACTCCAATTTGATTGCCTGTTAACCAATGCCATTTTTTCTCTGAGTCCCGGATCATCACCCCTAAGCGGTCTGCATCAGGATCATTTGCCAAAATCAACTCATCCTCGTCTGATGCTTGAGATACCGCCATATTGAAGGCGCCAATATCTTCCGGATTTGGAGATGCTACTGTAGGGAATTCTCCATCTGGGACCATTTGTTTTTCAACAACTTTCACTTTCTCAAAGCAATGTCGCCTAAGCAGTTCTGGGACCAAACGTCCGCCTGTCCCGTGCAGTGGAGTAAAAACTACTCCTAATTTCTTATTATTTTCACAGTTGCCTAAACTTAAATTACTGACAGTATTCAGATAATACTCATCAGCATCTTTATGTATCCACTCAATGTTCATTTGCTCCAATGCTTTTTCAAAAGGGATTACCGGGATTTCGTCAACTCTTTTTATATTACGGATTTGATTAATTATCTGACCGTCTAAAGGAGGCACAATCTGTCCGCCGTTTTTCCAGTAAACCTTATAGCCGTTGTACTCGGGAGGATTATGACTGGCTGTAATTATAATTCCAGCAGCAGCATTTCTACGCAATAGCTCGCATGAGACGAGTGGTGTTGGTGAAGCTTCTGAGAACAAATACACTGGAATTCCATGCCCGGCCAAAACTTCACATGCCACTTTTGCAAAATCAAATGAACAGTGGCGGGTATCATATCCAATTATCACTCCTTTTGCTGAATGTCCAATATTGTTTTTCCTGATTATCCGTGCCACACCTTCTGTAGCAGTTTGTATTGTGTACCTATTTACTCGATTTGTTCCCACGCCCATAATTCCACGAAGTCCGCCTGTACCAAATTCCAGAATACTGCCGAAAGAATCTTTACATAAATCTCTGTTTTGATTTTTTAGAAGTTTTCTGGCTTCTTCCTGGGTTTCAATGTCAAAACAAGGATTTTCAGCCCAGAATTTTGCTTTTTCTATATAATCCATTTTCTAGTGAAATCTTTTGTGTGTATTGTGGAATTGTTAACTTAATTTAATTCTTTTAACAGAATTTCATCAGATGCCCGAATTACAGTTTCATTTTTTTTTACAGGATGCTCGAAACGGATCTCGGATGCATGGAGTAATTGCCTGTGTAGTGGAAAATTTTGCTCAAGCAGATAATCATCACCTTCACTTAGCCAGCGAATAAACCCATCATCAGGGAGTCCGTACAGCTTGTCACCCAGAACAGCAAGGCCAATGTGAGCGGCATGAACTCTGATTTGATGAGTTCTTCCAGTGATAGGGCGCACTTCAACAAGGGAAAAATCACCAATTTTTTCTTTTTCACTGAAATACGTCTGGCAAGGTTTACCTTGAGAATTAACGCTTTGCTTAATTCTGATTTTGCTGTTTAAGTCCTTCCCTATAGGCAAGTAAATGAATGCTTCTGGAATGGCTTTTCCAGAACTTTTAGGCAGGTGCCCATTAAGTACTGCAGAGTATTTTTTTTTAATTCGTTTTTTTCTGAAAAGAGCGGCCATAGTTTGAGCAATTTCATGCCTTTTTGCAAAAATAATCACTCCGCTTGTTTCACGATCAAGACGATGTAGCGTATACAGCTTTTTCATGCCAAAACGCGACTTTACTAAATTGACCAGTGTATTTTTATAGTATTTGCCCGAAGGACTGGTAGGTAGATTCCCTGACTTGCACAATGCGATCAGCGAATCGTCTTCGTAGATAATGTCAAATTGTGGGTCAACTTCTGGTTCAAGAAAATCAGGGCGAAAATAAATAATTTTTTGGTTGTCATGTAACTTAAGATTAGCTTTGCCTAATTTACCATCGACCCAAATACGTTTAGCATCAATATTTTCCTTCCATTGTTGATCATCCAAATAACGGAAGCGCCTGAGTAAAAATTGAAGGAGAGTTTCCACCTGACCGCCTAAACGCATATAATGGAAACTTAGTTCAGTATGCCCGGATGTCATTTTGATTGACATTAAAGGCTTTTAAAAGAGGGAGGGCTGAAATTCATTAGTCACTGAACAAAAGTTCCTTGGCTTCCCAGGAACTGATTTCAAACAAACGGCTGTTCACTCGCTGATTAAATTCTTCCATTTCCTTACGCAGTTTAGAGTCATTTGTATCAGGGTTGCCTGATGCTTCAAGTGAAATCCCCATTCTCAGGCTCAGCAGATAATTTTCATCAACTGATACATTTTTTTTGAAGATTAATGAATAAACACTGCCATCAAACAACGTAACTGATAAAGAGCCCTCTTTGTAGTTTTGCTCTGTCAGCTCCTGTGTTACTTCATTATTTTTATATAATTTTGAAAAGGTTAGATCTTCCAGTCTACTAAGTGCCCTGTTTATTTTGCTTTTTTCAATTAATTCTGAATTTTCAGGCTCATTTACCCAGTCGCTTTTATCATCTACCCGGCTGATGGAAAAGGAGCTGTTATCTACTTTTTGAAGATCAAGTCTTTGAATATGCTTAGATTCCAGAGCAAGCAAATCTTTTCTAAGCCAATCATCCGCTTCTGAATATATTAATAAAGGTTCAGGAATCAAATAAATCTTATCCGACCCTGCTTGACGAATATATTGCCCAGGACCGTTAATACGTTCTTTACCAAGCAGTAAATAAACAATTGATGTTCCGTCTCCACGTAAAAGGTTTAATGCAAATCCATGACGTTCTTTTTCCCACAGGTCTATATTATCCGGAGGGTCAAGTAGCTGGAACCGTTCATGATAATCAGGATTATCTGTAACTAAATCTCCCAAACTTATTTTTGATAAATTTACTAACAAATCCTGAATTGAAAGTATATCTGCCTCGTAATTTAAAGACTGTTCTTTCCAGCCACCTCCCTGCAGCTGGACCAAATCAACCCGAGAGCCATTACCAAAAATTTTTATTCTGTCTAATGATTTAGTATTAAGCTCTTTCAAAAGTTTTTGATTGCTTTGAGCTAATTTTGGAGATTTATTGAAGTTTGAGCTCTCGTGAAAATAATACAATCCCGCACCTATGAAGAACAGAATTGTGGTAATTATTAATAGAGGTTTAAGCATGATTAATTATCTACTTTTTATACAGATAAATTGAAATAAATACTTTTTAATCACGAGCGCATTATCCCTTATTTTAATTAATTTTTCAACTATTGAAGCACCATTGTTATACATTCATTTTCAATTTGAATTAGTGTCGAAATTTTTCTTCACAGCCCTAATAACTTGAATTTTTCTGATAAGGAGAATACATTTCCAGATATATTTTTCACAATTTTTGATTAATGCTTTATTGCATTTTTTATCTCAAGTTTTCTTAATCTTCTTTGAATGCATTTGTATAGGTAATGTCGCAAAACAATTTTGGATGCTGTATCGATTTTGAAAGTGGTGAAGGAACTGCTTCAATTTATAGTCTGGAAGAGCTGCAAAAAAGAGGTATAGGCCCCATTGACACCCTTCCATTTTCTATCCGTATTTTACTGGAACAGGCTCTACGAAATGTTGAAGAGTCAAAATCTAATCCTGAGGATGTGAATTTACTGGCTAACTGGAATGCTTCAGAAAATTCATCTGAAGAAATTCCATACAGGCCTGCGCGTGTTATTTTACAGGATTTTACCGGTGTGCCTGCAGTTGTTGATCTTGCTGCACTTAGGTCAGCTGTGGTTGAAATGGAAGGTGATCCCGCAGTTATTAACCCCCGCGTGCCGGTTGATTTGGTAATTGATCACTCAATACAAGTTGATGTTTTTGGAAGTTCTGATGCACTCAAAAATAATATGGATATTGAGTTTAAACGTAATCGCGAACGTTATGAATTTCTCAAATGGGGCAAGCAGGCATTCGACAATTTTAATGTCTATCCTCCGGGAGTAGGAATTGTACACCAGGTGAATCTTGAAAACGTGGCAAGTGTTGTTCAATTTAGAAATGGAGTTTGTTTTCCGGACACACTTGTTGGTACAGACTCTCACACAACAATGATAAACGGCCTTGGGGTTATGGGATGGGGAGTAGGAGGAATAGAGGCAGAATCCGTAATGCTAGGGCAGCCAATCTATATGCTGGTACCTGAAGTAATCGGTTTCCGTTTGCATGGTCAACTGAGTGAAGGTACTACAGCTACTGATCTGGTGCTGCACGTTGTGGAGATGCTGCGCCAAAAAGGGGTAGTGGAAAAATTTGTTGAATTTTTCGGACCCGGTTTAAATAATCTGAAATTAGCTGACCGGGCAACTCTTTCAAACATGGCTCCGGAATATGGAGCAACCATGGGTTTTTTCCCGGTTGATGAGGAGACTTTAACATATTTGCGTGGTACCGGGCGCCCAGAATCACTTGTTCAGAGAGTAGAGCGATACTGCAAAACACAGGGGCTCTTCCGGTCAAGTGAAACTCCCGACCCTGTATTTTCTGACTCTTTGGAGCTTGATCTTTCAACAGTTGAACCTTCTCTTGCCGGACCAAAACGTCCTCAGGATCGTGTCAGGCTTTCATTGATGAAACCTACATGGAAAAAAACTCTGCGTTCTAATAGAAGTGATGGTGGTTTTGAATTGAGTGCAGAAAAACTTGAAACTGCTATTCCATTAGAGGGAATTGCATCAGAAAAGTTAACACATGGATCAGTTGTAATTGCGGCTATCACGTCCTGCACTAACACCAGCAATCCTTCAGTGATGCTTGCTGCAGGTCTTTTGGCAAAAAAAGCAGTTGAAAAAGGATTGAAACGAAAACCATGGGTTAAAACCTCTCTTGGACCCGGTTCTCGTGTAGTATCTGATTACCTTAAAGCTTCACTGCTGGATGAGCCCCTTGATGCACTTGGTTTTCACACAGTAGGCTTTGGATGCACCACATGCATTGGCAACTCAGGACCGCTTCCAGAGAACATTGTTAATGCGATTAACGACGGAGATCTGATTGTTGCATCTGTGTTGTCAGGCAATAGAAACTTTGAAGGAAGGATCAATCAGCATGTAAAGGCAAATTATCTGGCCAGTCCGCCACTAGTGGTAGCCTATGCAATCGTTGGTAGTGTAAATCATGACTTCAATAATGATCCTCTCGGGATTGGAGATAATGGACAACCAGTTTATCTTAAAGATATTTGGCCAAGTGATGAAGAGATTAATAACGCTGAAAAAATTATTTCCAGTGAAATGTACCTCAAAGAATATGAAAGTGCAGATCAAAGTTCTCCAATGTGGAATGCGATTGAAGCACCAGCCGGAGAAGTTTTTCAGTGGAATGAATTTTCCACATATATACAGAATCCCCCTTTTTTCAAAAATATGGGACTTGAAACAAACCCGGTAAAGAACATCACCGGTGCAAGAGTTTTAGCAAAACTTGATGATTCAGTGACTACAGACCATATTTCACCCGCGGGAGCATTTTCTCCAGATAGTCCTGCAGGAAAATATTTGCTGGAAAATGGGACCCCAATAAATGATTTTAATTCTTATGGTTCACGCCGCGGGAATGACAGAGTAATGACACGCGGAACTTTTGCTAATATACGTTTGCGAAATGAGTTGGTGCCAGAATATGAAGGAGGATTTACTAAACTGATTCCATCAGGAGAAATAACTTCAATTTATGAAGCATCTTTAAAATACATGGAGACCGGCACCCCTCTTATTGTTCTGGCAGGTGAAGAATATGGTACAGGCTCATCTCGTGACTGGGCAGCAAAAGGAACCTCATTACTTGGAGTCAAAGCTGTGGCTGCAGCAAGTTTTGAAAGGATACACCGTTCAAATCTGGTAGGTATGGGAGTACTCCCTCTTCAGTTCAAGGAAAATCAAACTCATAAATCGCTGGGTTTGAGTGGTGAGGAAGAATATGCTGTTCTGGGACTGAATGATAATCTCCTACCTGGTCAGGACTTAATTTTACAGGCTGGAGATCAGAAAATTCCTGTAACTTGCCGCCTAGATACGCAGGTTGAAATTGAATATTACAAAAATGGTGGTATTTTACATACTGTTTTGAGAAAATTCATGCGTGAAAATAAGCAGGATATGATTAATTAGAAAATTATTTTTTAAGTCTATGTCAATATGAGAGAAGTACTTTTATTGAACCAGGATGGGAATCCGCTGACTTTATGGCCGCTGAGCACACTTACCTGGCAGCAGGCAATTAAAGCCCTTTTTCTGGAGAAGGTTACTGTTTTGCGTTCTTATGATGACTGGATATGCCATTCACAGCACATATCCATCCCAGTTCCCAGTGTGGTAATGATGAATCGATATCATCATCAGAAAGGAACTGTTAACTTTACTCGTCGTAATGTCTTCCTGCGGGACCGCTTTCATTGTCAATATTGCATGCGACACTTCTCATCTGAACATCTTACTGTAGATCATGTTATCCCCAAAAGTCTGGGAGGAAGACTACGTTGGAAAAATGTTGTAGCAGCTTGCCTGAAATGTAATTTAAGCAAGGGGGCAAACATTGTACCGCCTTCCCAGACTCCGTATGAGCCAAATTACTGGCAAATGGTTAATATAGCCAAAACTCTTCATATCCAGATTCCGGACTCCTGCTGGCAGGAATATTTGCAATGGCCAAGTCATCTGGTAAAGATAAATCAGGCCAAAGCCGCTTAACCGTTTATCCGTTCGAATTCCTTCATAAAATCAGCCAGTTGTTTAACACCATCCAGAGGCATGGCATTGTATATAGAAGCCCTGACTCCTCCTACTGAAGCATGTCCTTTAAGAGCAAATAACCCTTCTTTTTCTGATTCTGATAAAAATTTCTGGAGTAGTCTTTCCTGACCAAAGTGAAAAGTGACATTCATAGTAGAGCGGTGATCTGGATCAGCAACAGCAATATAAAAATCAGAGTCATCAAGAATCTGATATAATAGTCCTGATTTTTGTTCAGCAAGTTTTTCCATTTCCGGAATTCCCCCCTGCTCTTTTACCCATTCTAGTACTAAACGTGTCACGTAAACTGCAAATACATTTATTGTATTAAGAATAGACTGTGATTCAACTATAAGTGAATAATCAAGCAGCTTTGGTGTTTCGGGAAGTGCGTTACCCAGTAAGTCTTCACGGACAACTACCAAGGCAGTACCTGGAATGCCAAGATTTTTTTGCAGGCCGGCATAAACAACTCCAAAAAGAGAATAATCGATTTCCCTGGATAAGATGTCCGAAGTAGAGTCAGCTACAAGGGGAATGTCATTTGTTTCTGGAAATTTGTGCCAGCGCGTTCCATAGAGCGTGTTGTTTGATGTCAGGTGAACATAACTGGTATTTTGATCAAGCATACTGATGTCATAATCCGGTATTCTCCTGTAATCAAACTCTTTTCCGTCCGCAAGCACCTCCGTTTTGCCATAACGGCGTGCCTCTTTTTCAGCCAGAGTTCCCCACCTCCCTGTAATGAAGTAAGAACCTTTATGTGACTTCCGGGCCATTAAATTAAGCGGAACCGCAGAAAACTGCATCTGAGCACCACCATGCATAAACATTAATCTGTAGTTGTCAGGTAGTCCCGTTAGTTCCCTGAAAATTGATTCTGCTTCATCAAGTATTTCCTTAAATAATGGAAGCCTGTGACTGAGTTCAACAATAGAAGCCCCAAACCCATGATAATCCAGAAATTCCTGCTGAATTTTCATCATTACCGGAGTAGGGATCATTGCCGGACCTGCTCCAAAATTGTAAACACGATTAGTCATTTTTTAATTTAAAATAGTGCTGAATTAGATTGTTTAATTGAACTTAAAGGGTAGTTTAAGGAATATTTGATCAGGAAGGAATAAAAAATTTAATTAAGATCTTGGTCTTAAGAACAGCTCAACCTTAATGGACAGCACACGTTCATTGCGGATTAACTTAATATTGATTACATCTCCAGATCTACGTGTTTCTATTTGCTGTGCCAAGTCCTCCATTGTAGTAACCTTGGTTTGATTGATATGTGTGATAATGTCACCACCCCATGGAATTTTGTAATTCCCCACTTTGACTGTTTTGGTAGCACCAAGCAATCCAGCCTGGTCTGCAGAAGCTCCTTTCACAACTCTGGCAATTAGCACACCTTCAGGCACATCAATTCCTATCCTTTGAAGATAAACAGTCGGTATCGGTTCAATTCCCAGCCAAGGGCGACGTACATATCCGTATTCCAGTAAATCCGGAAGAATCCTCAGCGCCGTGTCGCTAGGAACGGCAAATCCAATACCCACACTGCCAGAAGTACCTATAATTGCGGTATTAATCCCAATTACTTTACCTTCTGAATCCAGTAAAGGACCGCCAGAATTACCTGGATTTATTGCTGCATCAGTCTGAATGATCCCTTCAATTTTACGCCCGTTTTTTGCGGCAATGGTACGCCCCAAAGCACTTATTATTCCTGTTGTCAAAGTCAGTCTTAATCCAAAAGGATTACCCAGTGCCAATACTTTCTGGCCAACAACAATGTCTCTTGAACTTGAAAAAGCGAGATATTCATAACTGCTGGAAGGTGCATCAATTCGTATTACAGCCAGGTCGTTGTTTGGGTCTGCGCCTATGAGTTCCCCTGGCCATTGACTATTATCTGATAGAGTGATAATCAGTTTTCTAGCATTTTCAACAACATGATAATTCGTAACAATTGTTCCAGAATCATCAATTAAAAATCCTGTTCCCGATCCAGATTCGGCAGGAATAGCCCGGTAAAAAAAATCGTAGTTTAGACCAATATTGCTGATATTAACAACTGCTTTACTGCTTTTTTCATATATCCTGATGTTTTCCTGCTCTTCTACTGAAAAACGTGTAACTCCATAGGCAGAGAATAAGTAAAGATTAAGAACAATTATCAGGGAAATAAATTTTTGAATAATCATATATTTAATCAAAAAATTGCTTCAATAAATAGAACGTCCACCATCAACAGGAAGGATCGTTCCGGTTACAAAATCAGATTGTAGCAAATATTCAACTGCCTGCACAATATCTTCTACTTTACCAATGCGCTTAAGCAGGCTGTTTTCAACTGATGCAGTTAAGTCCATCTCAATATGTTCGGGAGGAGGCAAAACTGTTCCCGGAGCAATTCCGTTAACCTGTACTTCAGGTGATAAGGCACGTGCTAAACCCTTTGTCAATGAAATCAAAGCAGCTTTTGAAGCACAATATGGCAGAAAACTTTTCCATGGACGTTCAGCAGAGACATCTACCATATTGATGATTTTTCCTTCTCCAGAAGATTTCATATTTTCCCCTAAAGCTTGTGATAAAAAGAAGGGTGCTTTTAAATTTAGTGCTAATAGATGATCCCATTCTTCTTCAGCTACGGAAAATAATGGAGTAGGGAAAAATTCTGCTGCATTGTTAACCAGTACCGATACAGGACCGACCTGCTTTTCTGCTTTATGTACAAGTTCTTTGATTGCGGAAACGTCCTTCAAATCTGCTTGTAGAACCAGGTGTCTGGACTTTTTTCCTGGAAGCCTTTGAATTGTTTGTTTTGCTCCTTCTTCAGAGTGATGATAATGTATCACCAAACGCATGCCAAGTTGTCCCAGTTTCACTGCTACTGCTTGTCCAATACGAACTCCTGCTCCGGTTACAAGGGCTACTTTATTCTCTAAGTCCATAAACTATTCAAAAAGATTAATAATGCCAAAGGAATCAGAAATCAAAATTGGTTTCACAATGGGTGATCCAAACGGGATTGGGCCGGAAGTTTTGATACGTGCCCTGCATTCCCTTCATCCCTTTAATGAATGGGAACCTTTGATTTTTGGTGATCTGGAAATTATAAAAGAAATCAACAAAGCAGTTGGGGCTCCTTTCTCATACAAGCCAATTTCCAAAAATCATGATCTGCCTATTGAAGAGCTTAATGATTCTTTTTGCATTCCTGTGGTCGATTTACCAGTAAGAAAAAATCGAAAGTGGAAACTGGGTTTGTGTTCCTCATGGGGCGGGGAATCAGCATTTAAATTTGTTCACAACGCCATACTATGGGCAAACAAAAAAACAATTGATGCTGTTGTCACAGCCCCGCTTTCCAAGGAGGCACTTTTTTCAGCAGGGTATAATTTCCCGGGACACACAGAAATCATTTCTCACTACAGCAACGGGGCCCGCTCTGTGATGATGCTGTCAGTAGATAATCTAAGAGCTTCAATGGTAACGCTTCACATGTCTTTACGTCAAGCTCTGGATTCACTTACACCGGAATTGATACTTGAAGTAATTGAAATAACTGATTCCGGACTTAGAAGAATGGGTATTCAGAATCCGAAGCTTGGTATTGCAGGGCTTAATCCGCATGCAGGAGAAAATGGGTTATTTGGTGATGAAGAAAATCAAATTATTCTTCCTGCACTGGATCTTGCCCGCAAAAAAAGTCTACTCTGTGAAGGACCTTTTCCTCCGGATACTATATTCCTGGAACATCAGAAAGGAATGATTGACGCAGTAGTTGCACTGTATCACGACCAGGCATTGATCCCTCTGAAATTGTACGGATTTGATCGTGCAGTAAACATAACATTAGGATTGCCTATTATAAGAACATCCCCTGACCATGGGACTGCTTTCCAGCTTGCTCCAAAAATGGAGGCTAATCCAAGTTCTATGATAGAGTCAATCAAGATGGCTCTTAAGATGACCTCATCATCCAGTTTTGTCTAAATTAGCCATAATGACTCAAAAGATAAAGTATAAAACCGTATTAATACTTTCTCTTCGTCAGCGAGATGCAGTACTTTGATGTGTAGGGATTTCTGAAAAACTTTCACCTGGCAGGGGCAATACATCTTTAAACAATAGAGTTCTATGTACAATTTCATTAAATATTGGCGCGGCAACGGTTCCGCCGTAATAAGAAGTTTGAGGTTGTTCAACTATAACAAGAACTGTTACCAGTGGATCGGATGCAGGGGCAAAACCAACAAATGAGGCAATGTATCGAGTTTTGGAATATCTTCCCAGCTGATGATCAAAAATTTGGCTGGTACCGGTTTTACCTGCAACTTGATAACCTTTTATCGCTGCTAATTCTGCTGTACCCCCCGGCTGTGTCACGGAAATAAGATACTCTTTAATTAATTCCGAAACTGAAGCGTCAACTACTCGACTGCGAATGCCTGAACCAAATTTTTGAATCAACCTGCCATCATTGTCCTTGATTTCCTTAATTACTTTTCCTTTTTTGTCGCGGACATGATCAAGGATATATGGTTGAATCCACTCTCCCTGATTTGCAAAAACGTTGGCTGCACTTACCATTTGCAATGGCGAAACAAGTATGGCCTGACCAAAAGAAATCGTTGCATGATCAATACTTTTCCATTTTTTGGGAGAAATAACCCTGCCGGATGCTTCAGCTACAATACCCGAATTTGGCTTTTGTCCAAAACCGAAAAGCATGATGTAATCATAAAACCGCGACGGCGGTATGCTCATGCCAATTTTTGCCGCACATATATTTGATGATTTTTTTAAAACCTGCTCGAGTGTCAACACACCTTGTGGTGAGGAGTCTCTGATTAAGTTATTACCTATCTTGTACTCACCTTCTTCACAGAAAAATTCCTGATCAGCCGATATAAGCCCCTCATTAAGTCCTGCAGCAACAGTAATCATTTTGAAGGTAGATCCCGGTTCGTAACCTGCAGTTACGGCATAATTCAGCTGACGCTCCCTGCTGTAACGCTGATAACGGTTTGGATCATAGCCGGGATAATTAGCCATTGCCAGGACAGCTCCGGTTTTAGCGTGAATTACAACAGCTGTTCCTCGTTCACCACGTGACTTAATTACTCCTTCTCTTAAGGCCTTTTCTGCAAAATGTTGAATCGTACTGTCTATAGTCAAATAGAGTGAGTACTGATCCGGGATTTTTTTTGAAATATTTGAAAGAGGGTCCGTGCGGTACATTCCTTCTTTCTCAAGTACATATGTGACTGGCATGCCTGCAAGCAAAGACTCATATTTGTGTTCTATACCTTCCAATCCTTGCGTGTCAATCCCGGAATATCCCAAAAGTTGTCCGGCAAAATTACCGTTAGGATAAAATCTTCGATATTCCTCTATAAATCCAATTCCCTTTAATCCAAGTTTCTGAACAAGTCTTGCCTGTTGAGGATGTAATCTTCGTTTTATCCAGATGAACTGTTGTCTTGATTTCAGTTCATTAAACAGTTTGTGGTAGGGAATTTTGAGAATCGGTGAAAGTCTCCTTGCATATTCAGAAGGTGAGTCCAGTTGGTTTGGTTTTGCAAATAATGATTTCAGTTTAACAGAGACTGCCAAAATTCGTCCGTTATTGTCTAAAATTCTTCCACGGTGCGGCTCCACTTTTACCGTAAGTTCATGTTGAGACTTTGCTTTCTGAATATAGTAATCCGCCTTAATGATCTGTAAAAAAAATACTTTGCCCAAAACCGCAACAAAACATATTCCAAAAAAAACCAGAACTGTCAGAAGACGGGATTTGAAGCTGTAGACTTGAAAACGTGGTGATTGACTCATTTAGTCTTTTTCTCCGGTTATATCCAGCCAGGACAATTTGTATTGCACAGATTCTGGAGGCTGCATGAGCATTGTACCTCCTGCCAGAAATTCCAGACGCTGAGGACGTGTAAGGTAACTTATTTCAACTTCCAATAACTCTAACTGAGAAGACAATTTTGATCGATATGTTTCAAGCAAATCAATTCTGTGAGCTACTTGCCTGAAATTCATCCATTGTGAAAGGTAGAAGATACATCCCGCTGTTACCAGACCCCATATCAGCAAAGTGATTCTAAAAGATTGTACTGACTTCCAGATAAATCCAGGAACAAGTTTCCAGCGGAACTGATTCTTTAGGGAACTCGGAGTTCTTCGTGAGGAATGAATTAATGATTTGAGTGACATAAAAAATTTTCTCTTAAATAATAAATGCGAAATTCAATTGTTCTACTCAGCAAGTCATTAATGTATTAAAATATTGAATATACTAATACTTCTGCACAAACTGTCCCAAACATTTAAAATACACGTTAAACTGAAACTCGAATGTAGATTTATAACTGATATAATGCATTTAAATTTATGAATCCAAATAATCCTTTTTACTCCGTTTAATTTAGAGTATTTTATAGATAGATAGTCATTAATCATCTTGATTCTGACATATTGCTAACCACAGATTTCTAAAAAAAATTTATAACCTATGAGTAGTACTGATTTAACACTTGATCAGCGTGATATCAGCTTCGCAATCAGTGAATGGCTTCAACTTGGGAAGCTGAACAATTCCGAAAAATATGCCGAATTTGATCAGGATACCCTTGAAATGATGGTAAAAGAAGGAATACGTTTTGCGATTGAGGTGGTTTTCCCAACTCGAGCAGAAAGTGATCGTAAGGGCTGCAGAATGGAAGAGGGCAGGGTAAAAGTTTCTGAATGTTTACACAAGCCTTTTCAAAAGGCCTATGAATTGGGATGGGCTTCGATTTCCGATTCTCCAGAATATGGTGGCATGGGTGCTCCTGCAACTATTGGTTTAATAGTCAGTGAAGCAATAAACGGCGCAAATCTCGGATTAGGGATGTTTTTCGGACTCACTTCAGGAGCGGCAAAATTGATTGAAACATATGGCTCAGACATGTTGAAGGAAAAATATATAGCAAAAATGTTTCAGGGACAGTATACAGGGACTATGTGTTTGAGTGAGCCGCATGCCGGGTCAGATGTCGGAGCAGGAATAACAAGCGCCGAATCACAGGGGGATGGTGTTTACAAAATAAAAGGTACTAAATGCTGGATTTCTTCAGGAGATAATGACTTGGGTGAAAATGTAATTCATGCAGTCTTAGCACGTGTCAAGGGAGCTCCAGATGGAACAAAAGGTTTGAGTCTGTTTGTTGTTCCATATTTCAGAGTAAACGATGACGGCTCATTAGGAGACTGGAATGACGTAACGGTTGCATCCATTGAAAATAAAATGGGAATCCATTCAAGTCCAACCGCAGTTCTGAATTTTGGAGAAAATGACGATTGTCTGGGCTGGATTCTTGGCAGTGAAGGCCAGGGAATTTCTGCCATGTTTCAGATGATGAATACAGCACGAATTTTTACCGGATTAATTGGCTTGTCCCTAGGCGGAGCTGCATATGAAAACGCAAAAACTTATGCACATGAGCGTGTTCAGGGTACAAACATTTCAAAAACACGTGATTTAAATGCACAACGTGTATCAATAATTGAACACCCTGCCGTTCGGCTGAATCTGATCAATATGAAGTCAAGGGTCGAAGCTATGCGCGCTCTGCTTTATTATACTGCATTGCAATTCGATTTGGAGAGAATTGCTGAAACTGAGAAGGAAAAAGAAAATAGACAGAACATGATCGATCTGCTTACACCAATGTGCAAGGGCTGGTGTACTGAGGTTGGACTTGAAGTTGTTCAAGCTGGGCTTCAGGTAATGGGCGGCGTAGGTTATACCAAAGACTTCCCTCTTGAGCAATTGTACCGAGATGCAAGAATTTCTACAATTTATGAAGGTACAACCGATATTCAGGCTCTTGATTTAATCGGCAGAAAAATTCTCCGCAACGATGGCGCTCTTTTTCAGCAACTGATGGGACATTACAGTGAATTAATAAATGAACACAGGGACCACCAAGAAATGGGGCAATTAATCAATATATTTGAAGGTTATTGCGAATCGCTTTACGAAACTTCAATGTCAACACAGGAAATATTGAAGGAACGGGGTATGGAATCCATCGCGCTTTATGCAACTCCATTTTTGATGTTTATTTCTTCAGTTACAGCAGGATGGCTTTTATTGCAGCAAGCAGTTATCGCTTCAGAACAATTGTCAAGGATAAGATCAAAAGAAGGACTGGAAGATCTTGATGATTCAGCATTGCCGGTGGAAAATGAGAACACTATTTTTTACTCAAATAAGATGAAAACCGCACGTTATTTTTTGGTAGCTGTCATACCTCAATACCATGCTTTACTTGAAGGAGGTAAAAAACAGAACTTCGATGCGCTTGAAATTACTTTTTAATCTATTTTACTCAATCTGAATATATGGAATACAAAGGCCGAGCTCTCCAATGTAATACTGTGGGGAACAATATTGCTGAGCTGAGATTTGACTCACAGGATGAATCGGTAAATAAGTTTGATAAAAACTCGCTTCAGGAACTCGATGAAGT
>JAKUUF010000020.1 GCA_022448705.1 SAR324 cluster bacterium
TTCAAATATTTAAAAAATTAGTGATTCTTAAGCTTGTAAAGAGCTGAGAACGAATGTAGCATTCTTCATCACATTTTTTTGGGTCTAAAAAGTACAGGAGAAATAATGAATGGAGGTTTAATTTCACTGGAACAGTACGGTATAATTGTAGAAAAGGTGATCCGTAATGCTACAGCACCCAAATTATATGAAGAAGCATTAACACATGAGCCGGATGCTGCTATTTCATCTGATGGAGCATTAATTGTTTCTTCTTATGAAAAAACCGGACGCAGTCCCAAAGATAAAAGAATCGTTGAACATCCAAGCATCGAAAAAGATGTATGGTGGGGCAATATTAATATCGGCATGGATGCAGATACGTTCATGATCACAAGGGGCAGGGCAATTGATTACCTGAACACGCAAAGCAGAATTTATGTAGTTGACGGTTTTGCTGGATGGGATGCTAATTACCAGATTAAAGTTCGAATAATTACCACACGTCCCTATCATGCTTTGTTTATGCATAATATGCTGATCCGCCCAAGCAATGAACAATTGGATAATTTTGGTGAGCCCGACTATGTGATATTTAATGCAGGCCAGTATCCTGCTGATCCACTTACTAAGCACATGACTTCAAAAACCAGTGTTGAATTGAATTTTGACCGCAAGGAATTTGTGATTCTTGGTACTGAGTATGCCGGAGAAATGAAGAAGGGTGTTTTCACTATCATGAACTACATCATGCCCAAACAGGGAATTCTTTCAATGCACAGTTCAGCCAATGTTGGAAAGAATAATGATGTGGCCCTATTTTTTGGATTATCCGGAACAGGCAAAACTACGCTGTCTGCGGACCCAAAGCGACAATTAATTGGAGATGATGAACACTGCTGGAGCGATGATGGCATTTTTAATATAGAAGGAGGATGTTACGCAAAATGCATCAATCTTTCCGAAGAAAAAGAACCGGATATTTACAAGGCTATCAAATTTGGTACTGTGCTGGAGAATGTAGATTATGACGAGGAGACACATGTTGTTGATTATGATGGAACTTCACTAACTGAAAACACTCGTGCGTCTTACCCAATTGAATATATCCAGAACGCAAAAATTCCATGTGTAGGAGGTCATCCACAGAATATCATCTTTTTAACATGCGACGCCTTTGGTGTGCTGCCCCCGGTGAGCAAACTTAATTCATCACAGGCGATGTATCATTTCATCAGCGGTTACACTGCAAAAGTGGCAGGTACAGAAGTGGGAGTAACAGAACCGGAAGCAACTTTCTCTGCCTGTTTTGGTGCAGCTTTCATGGTCTGGCATCCCAGCAAGTATGCTGAACTGTTAGCAGAACGCATTGAACAGAACGGAACTTCAGTCTGGCTTGTAAATACCGGCTGGAGCGGCGGTGGTTACGGGGAAGGCGAAAGAATGCCACTGAAATACACACGTTCAATAATAGACTCTATTCTTGATGGTACTATGAATAATGCACCAGTCGTCAAGAATAAATTATTCGGCTTTGATGTTCCCACTGAATGCCCTGATGTCCCAGTTGAAATTATGCTTCCCAGAAATACCTGGTCTGATGGAGATGCATACGATGAGGCGGAGAGGAATCTTGCGATCATGTTCAGGGACAACTTCAAGCAGTTTGAAGAAGGATCAAGCAAAGAGATTCTAGAAGCAGGACCAAACATTTCCTGATAATTTCAAAAACCTTCTCCTTAAAGCACTAATTCTTCAACGGTGCTTCATTTAATAAATTCATTCAAATTCTAACTGCAACTTTTTTTGAATCAGTTGCCCCGCATTCATTTGTGTTATACTAACAATTTAATTCAACATATTGAGATTACGGATTGGATGGTTAAATTTATAAATTTCTGCTGATGAATTCATATTGATTTGAATTGTCTAAAACAAACATAACATAAATAAAATACTAAAATTTAAACTGATTCTGCAAAAAATAAAATATTTTTTATGTTAAAAAAATTACTTAAAGAAATGACCAGGCAAGGACTGGACATGCTGATTGTTGTTTCAACGGACGAACATTTAAATGAATATGTACCACCTCAAAACAGGCGTCTGGAAGCTTCAACAGAAAGTGAAGGCAAATCCGGATTTTCAGGTTCTGCTGGAACAGCTGTTTTTTGTGTTGAAGGTCGTCCCCAGCTTTTTGTTGATTCACGCTATCATTTGCAGGCAGAACAAACCTGCGGGGAATATTTCGATATCCAAAAACTGGGCAATGAAGGTGTTGAAGAACCTCAGAAATGGATTGCAGGACAGTCCGGAAATTCATTAAAAGTTGGTGCCGATCCCTTTGTGATGAGCCCAAAACTCTGGAGACGTTATAAAAATGCTATTGAAAAAGCAGGACATACTCTTGTGCCTGTAACTCCAAATATGGTTGATTCACTTTGGTCTAGCCGTCCAAGTCTTCCACGAAATGAGATTTATCATCTGCCTTTAAAATTCACAGGCAAAGACAGTACCACTAAATTGCAGGAAATAAGGAATGAATTAAAAATAATAGGGTCAGATAAAGAATCAAATACGGTTGTATTAATTCTGAGCATGCTTGATGAAATTGCATGGCTTACAAATTTACGAGGCAGCGATATTGAATATAATCCGGTATTTGAAGCTTATGCTGCAATATTTCCGGACCGTGCTATTTGTTTCTGTCATCATCCGGAAGCAAATTTAAGTCAGTATTGCCCGGACTGGGAATTCCGTCCATATTCAGAGTACCAGAGTTTTTTAACAAAACTTGCGGGACTGGAAAACCTGCAAGTCTGGCTTGACCCTACATCTGTAACAAAGGGGACACTTTTGGCTTTCAGCGAATCCCAGGTTGTCGAAAAAGAGAGTCCTGTAATTTTAAAAAAGGCGGTTAAAAATTCTTCAGAAATTAGTGCCGCCAAAACTGCTCATAAGATGGCAGGAGCAGGAGTAGTCAGAAGTTTAAGTAAACTGCAAAATTCTTTTGAAGCTGGTCAACCTGTAACAGAAAAGGAATATTCAGACTGGCTGTTAGAGGAGTATCAAAAAGCAGAAGGTTTTTCCGACCTTAGTTTCAATTCAATCGTCGGCTCAGGTGCAAATGGGGCAATTGTCCATTACGGCACCCCTGATAGTAAAAATCCGATTAAAGCAGGGGAAATGGTTCTGGTTGATTCAGGCATTCAATGTGCGGGAGGTACAACGGATGCAACTCGTACAGTAATTCTTGGAAATCCGGAACAGAAGCAAAAAAGAATTTATACCCTTGTACTTCAGGCCCATATACAGCTGGCGAAGCAGGTATTCCCTGAAGGGACAAACGGAACTTCACTGGATGCAATTACACGCTCATGTCTGTGGAATGCAGGTTTGGATTTCGGACACGGAACAGGCCATGGCGTGGGTGCTTTTCTGAACGTGCATGAAGGACCCCAGAGAATTTCACCTTTTTCTTCAGATGTTGCTTTGCAGGCCGGAATGGTGTTGTCCAATGAACCGGGATATTATGAATCTGGCTGGGGTGGAATTCGTCTTGAGAATCTGTATGTAGTTAGAAAAGCCGAAGGATATCAGGAACATCCTGCTGGTAAGGGATGGCTTTGTTTCGAAACCCTGACTCTGATTCCTTTTGACAGGAGACTGATTGACAGAAATATTCTCTCACCAGATGAAGTTAAATGGCTGGATGAATATCATCATCTAGTTTTGCGAGAAATTTCACCATTACTGGAAAATCCTCAGGACGTACACTGGCTGAAATGGGCTTGTGGAGCGGATTGAATGAAAATCCAGACACCCGCAAAAATAAATCCTCTGCTGTATATTTTAGGCAAGCGTGAAGACGGGTTTCATGAGTTATACATGCACATGGTTCCTGTCAGTCTGTATGACACATTGACCTTTGCAGAAAATAAAAAACAAGGATTAAATTTTCAAATCAAAGGAGCATCTTTTTCGGAACCTGATGAAGATAATTTAGTCGTTCGAGCTGTGAGGGCTTTTGAACAGGTAAGTAGAATTAAAGTAAATTATGATATTTTACTTGAAAAGAAAATCCCTTATGGTGCAGGACTAGGCGGAGGCAGCGGGAATGCCGCGGGAACGCTACAGGCCTTAAATTATATTTTTCGAGACTCAACTGAATCTGCAGGATTAATATCTCCGGGAACCCTTCATGAAATTGCACTGGAACTGGGTTCTGACGTTCCATTTTTCATTAAACCTGGACCAACCGAAATAAGAGGTCGTGGAGAAAAACTAAGGGACTTACCTGATTATCCGAAATTTCATGTGGTAATTATCAAACCTTCTTTTTCGATATCCACGCTTGAAGCTTACCAAAATTGTATTCCAAAAAGACAGGAAAAATTTCCAAGTATTCGATCATTTGATGACCTCAATTCTCAAATGAATAACCAGTTTGAATCTTCTTTGCTGGTTCAATATCCCGTATTGTCAAAATTGAAAACGTTATTGCTTGAAAATGGTGCATTTGGTGCATTAGTCTCTGGAAGCGGCTCCGCAGTGTTTGGAGTTTATAACAATAAAGATAAGCAAAATCAAGCATATAAAGATTTAACATGTCTTCAGATTGGCGAAATTTTCTCCTGCCAAACATTGGTCAATCATCATTATTTTTGATACTGAACAAAAAAAATAAAAATAAAATTAAAAGTTATCATTTGCTGATTTTAATTTCTTTAATTTTTGCTGGTTGCAGTCTTAAGCCATCAGTAAAAGTAGATGGGAGGCATTATAAAAATCAAAAAGTGTGGAAACAATCTAATCCACGAATAAATAAATTTGTTCAGGTATATAGTAAAAATAATCATGTAAAAAGCTGTTTAAACAGGGCTTCTTCAAAAAGGTATCTCAACTATATCCATAGAGTATTTTACAAACACAAATTACCTCCAGAACTTGCACATTTACCCATACTTGAATCTTGTTTTGATACAAATGCGAAATCGGTGACAGGAGCACGGGGTATGTGGCAATTTACAAGAAGTACAGGAGAAGAATATGGATTAAGTGTGGGTTTTTTATCAGATGACAGGCTTAACTGGAGGAAAGCCACTCATTCCGCGGCCCGTTACTTGAAAAAACTTGGGGATATTTTCAACAAAAACTGGGAATTAGCTCTAGCTGGTTATAACGGAGGACCGAACTACATGAAACGCCAAATGAAATCACAGGGTACTAGAAATTTCTGGAAACTTAAGCTTCGTAAGGAAACACATGAGTTCGTTCCTAAATTTTTAGCAATGCTCATAGTTGCACGCAAAAAATATCCTGAAATGTATTTCCAGGGAGCACCACGAGCATGGGCCTCATCCAGTTGAAATGTATCAGTTATTTACAGGATGAGAAAATGAAACTTATAAAAGACAGCTGTTATATTTAAATTGCTGGATTGAAATCGGGAGTTTTATTATTACTGCTTAAATGCAAATTATTTCTGCAGTATGTTAAATATCACAGATAACAAATGGAGTTGCTATGGCAGAAGAAGAAGTAGAAGAAGGTGGTGGTGGTAATGAAAATGGTAATGGCGAGACTAAAAGTGGCGGTGGTAAAAAGAAACTTATCATAATAATTGTCGCTGTCGTTCTTTTACTGGTCATCGGCATTGTTGTATTTTTGCTGATGTCTGGTGATGAAGAAGAAGAGTTACCTGAGGAAGAGCAACCTGTAACAGACGTGGCTGAACCACTTGCGGAGCCTGTTTTTCTGCCTCTTGAAAGTTTTGTAGTAAACCTCAAGGACGGACGTCGGTTTTTAAAAACTACTATACAGCTGATGCTAAGTGAACCAGGTGCAGCCGCCTATTTGACTGTAAGACTGGTTGAGGTAAAAGATATTGTTCTTGCAGAATTACAGGAGTTGTCTGTTGAAGATGTAAAACAATCAGATGCCAGAGAAGCATTGCGACAACGTTTAATCAGCAGTATCAGTCAGATCTTTCCAAGCAAGCCGGAATGGGAAGATCCTGAGCCTATCAGAAAAGTCTTGTTTGAAGAATTTGTAGTCCAGTGACCAAAAATATTTTTTACCTAACAGCTGACTATAAACTGGCTATTTAGTTTTTACTCAAATCAATTACAAATTTGATTTATTGCAACTGCATTGCATGCCAGTCACGGTGATTGAAGAATTTTCTTAGGAAAAAATCAAAACAAAGTCTTTCCTTCTCAAAAATTGTAGTGCGGTATTGCGTTATATTTTCATTATGGTTTTTTTTCTTTCACCCGTTTTTGTATGCACAGGAAGAAGTTGAAGAAGATAATGTCATCAGAGAAGGCCCGCCTCCTCTGGTAGATCCTCTGTATCTGGATCTGGGTACTTTTGTAGTAAATATGCCTGGCGACAAATATTTTTTAAAAAGCAGTATTCAACTGGCGTTTGAAAATTCAGCAGCAAAAGAGTGGTTAGAAAACAGGTTACCAATTGCCAGAGATTTAATTATTACACATTTGAATTCCATAACGGTTGAACAGTTTGATGATACAAAAAACCGGGCCGTTATCAAAAATGATATACAAATAAGACTGAATTCACTTTTCCCCAACAAATCATCTTGGGGAGATACCGTACCAATTCGCAGAATATTGTTTCTGGAATTTTATCGTCAGTAAGATGCTAATCAGCGTGTATAAATAATTTTTTTGTATGACCATGCAATGATTTGGATCTGTTTGATTGTAGAATATCATTTGTGAAAAAACAGTCAGATAAATTATTAAACGAAACTATTTAACTTTTGAAATATGGCAGAAGAAGAAGCTTTTGAAAATCTAGACAGCCTTGACTGGTCAGATGTTGAAAGTGAACTGAAGGCAAACCGCGATCAGATACTTTCAGAAGTTAAGGCAGAAAGTAGCGGTCAGAAGGAAAAGAAAGAGGGAGAGGATGATGAAGGAGAAGGTGATTCCAATGATCCCCTCTCTAAAGGTGACATCGACATAAATTTTCTTTTTGATGTTCAGCTTTCCATTATTGTGGAAGTCGGACGTACACAGATGCTGATCAGTGATCTTCTAGAGTTGGAGGAGCAATCAATAATTGAACTGGACAGCATGGTAGGACAACCTTTAGATATTCGTGCAAATGATTTACTGGTAGCACGGGGGGAAGTTATTGTTGTTAATGAAAAATTTGCAGTACGCATTACCGATATAATCAGTCCTGATAATCGCTTTGAAGCACTCTGAGGGGATTAAATTATGAGTTTCCTGAGATCATCAGGTCTCAATGCCGTTATTGTAATAGTTCTATCTTTGAGCTGGATAATTCCTGCAGGTGCCTCGGGAGTTTTTGTTCTTAAAAACATTGAGGTTAATTCCAATGATGAATCAAAACATGTCCGCCTGGAGTTTGATGGTGAATTTTCTGGTGAGCCATTAATAAACTTCGAATCAGGTTCTATAAGTTTTCGCTTTGATTCAGTTCGTACTTCCCCAACATTACCATCACTGATTGATACAAAATCCCATTCAATCATTAAAGCGGTTCGAGCAATTCAAGTTCCAGAAACCGATATTGTTCATTTGGATATTTTACTCAAGTCCTCCGGATATAAAACAGAATTCCCCGTCATAACACGCAGTGGAAATAACATCTACCTGGGTTTGAATGGTAACTTAGCCTCCATGCCTCCACTTTCAAGTACAGAAACACTGACTAGAGAAGCAGAGGAACGTGTGAATAATGACCAGTCTTTATCTTCAAATTTTTCTGCTAATTCAAATGATGATGCTCTCTTGAAAAATGCAGGTGACTACCTGCCTATAGCAAATGAAGATTGGACAGTAACTATGCTGACTCTTGTTTTGTCACTGCTGTTTGTACTGTTGCTGATTTATTTGATTGCATATCTGTATAACCGTTTTTTCAGTGGAAGGTTCCCTTCTATTCAGGGTGCCATTCGGATAAAACAGGTATCGAGTTTCCATGTTGGGCCAAAGCAGAAAGTTATAATTTTAGACATGAACAACAGGAAGTTTGCTTGCGGTGTCACACCATCATCTATCAATTTGATTGCTGAATTAGAGGATGAAACTGATCAGTCGTTTTTGCATGTAATCAATACAGATGGAAAAAATGATGAAATAAAAATTGATCAAGCACGTGCCAATTTTTTAAAAACTCGTGAATCTGATCCTCAAAAAGTTAACTCTGAGGCTGTGAAACAGTCAAAAGAGGATGAAAATCATGAAATTGAATTTAAAGATTTAGACCAGGCAAATGACATTTTCCTTAAACCAAATTCTGAACAAGTAAATGATATTGATCATTCAAAAGACAAAAATAAAATGCATTCAACTCCAGTCAGACATCCTTTTGAAAAGAAAAGTGAAAAATTCGAAAATTTGTCATATGGCAGTCAAACAGTTCAGGACTTTGCTAAAAAGCTTTCTGAAAGACTGAAATTTTTAAAGCCTATTAAATAAGTTTTTCGGAATTAGTGAAAATGTACTCGAAATGAATCAAAGAAATATTAGGATATAGAATTAACCAAAACATGAGTATTTTTAGTAATTTGAAGTACATAAAATTCTTTACTGCGATTTTTCTTTTGCTGGCATTTTTTTGTCTAAAAATGCCTGTTTATGCACAATCACCAATACCGGGTATAAATATTTCTGTTGATACAGCAACTACTCCTCAGCAGGTCTCGACCACACTACAGATCGTCTTTTTACTGACGATTCTAACTTTGGCTCCTGCCATTCTTATAATGACAACTTCATTTACTCGCTTTGTAATTGTTCTGTCGTTTTTAAGGCAGGCGATCGGTACTCCTCAGGCCCCGTCAAATCAAATTGTGATAGGGATTGCACTTTTTCTTTCGCTGTTTGTGATGATGCCCGTGTGGGAGGAGGTAAATGATATGGCGCTTGGACCTTATTTGGATGAAACTATAACACAGCAGGAATTTATGGACCGCGCGGCTCAGCCCATAAAAAAATTCATGGGTAATTTTACAAGGGAAAAAGATCTGGCAATGTTTGTTCGAATTGCAAAACTGGAACGGCCAAAGAACCTGGAAGATATTCCAATCTGGGTGATGATTCCTGCATTCGTTATCAGTGAACTGAAAGCTGCATTTCAAATTGGATTCTTGCTGTATGTTCCATTTCTTGTAATTGACATGGTAGTTGCTTCAATCCTGATGGCAATGGGTATGATGATGATGCCTCCAGTAATGATTTCATTGCCATTCAAGCTGATGCTGTTTGTTCTCGTCGACGGATGGCATTTGATTCTGGGATCAATGATAAAAAGTTTCGTGGCCTTATAGCCATCCTTAACCTTAACAAAATTATTAACTATGACAGAAGCTTTAGTAGTCTCAATTATGATAGAAGCAATGCGTATGGCCTCTCTTCTAGCAGCTCCAATGCTGATTGGGGCATTAGTAGTAGGTTTAATTGTTTCCATCTTCCAGGCAGTCACACAGATCCAGGAGCAGACATTGGCAATTATTCCTAAAATGGGAGCCATGATTGCTGTTTTAGCAATTCTGTTTCCATGGCTTCTCTCTCATGCTACCACTTATATGGCCGGCATTTTCAACAATCTTCCCAGGTATATCAGCTTTTAGCAGATACTGTGAATCCTCTTCACATTTACGGGCTGAAAATTTATTAATTATATAATTGCAGTTAATTTCTGACTGGACGGTCAGTCGGTGATTGTGGATAATATTACCCAGGTATCTGTAAGCTGCTCCTTTGCAATTCAAACTGATAATTGCAATGAATTAGAGTTGTTATTTTCAATTACTTATAGCAATAGGTTTCTGTAATTTTTTTATGTCTCAACCAACAGATCAAGATTTTGAAAAAGATGAAGAAAATCGGGAAGATATTATAGAAGTTACTGAAAAAATTGGTGAGGCAATTCCGGAAGATAAATCTCTTGTCGTCAGTGAAGATGTTTTTCCAGAATCTCTCATAATTGTCCCGCTTTATGATCGTCCTCTATTTCCCAAAATGCTTTTGCCGGTAATTATTTCTGATGAAAAGCTGGAAAAGGTTTTACTGGAAGAATTGAAAGAATCGCTGCGATATGTAGGTTTAGTTTACAGTTTTGAACAAGATAAAAATAGTCCTGCCGAGGGTGCAACCAGCCCGAAAAATTTAGCACAGATAGGTGCTGTTGGAAGGATTGTGCAGGCTTCAAAACATGGCAATGACCCGATGCACATAATAGTGCAGGTTATGGAGCGATTCGAAATAAAAGAAATAGACGCAGATGATCCCGTACTTAAGGCAAAAGTAGAATATTTACAGGATACAGGAGGGCAAAAGACCGAATATGAATTGAAAGCTTTTTCTGTTTCCATAATAAATTTGATTAAGGAGCTGGTGCAGCTGAATCCACTGTTTAAGGAAGAACTTGGACTTTTGATGGGTCGAATAAACCTAAAAGATCCTGCTACACTGGCAGATTTTGCTGCATCGATGACTACTGCTTCAGGCAAGGAATTGCAGGAGATCCTGGAAACAAGGAACATAAAAACGCGTATTGAAAAAGCATTAAACCTGCTGCGTCATGAACTTGAAGTAGCAAAACTTCAGTTTAAAATTTCTCAACGTGTTGAAGACAGGATGTCTCAGCAGCAAAGAGAATTTTTCCTCAGAGAACAACTTAAGGAAATAAAAAAAGAACTTGGTATCACGAAAGAAGGTTCCGAGAGTGAAACTGAAAAATATGAAGCACGTATAAAAAAACTGAATCTTACTGAAGAAGCAAAAGAACGCATCAATGAGGAGATGGAGAAACTGCGCTTAATTGAACCTGCTTCTCCAGAATATAATGTCACTCGTACATATCTTGACTGGCTGACAATTTTACCGTGGGGAATTTACAGCAAAGATTATTTTAACATTCAGCGTGCTGCAAGAATTCTTAACCGGGATCACTATGGGTTGAATGATGTCAAAGACAGGATTTTGGAACTGATCTCCGTGGGCATAATCAACGGAGATCTTGCAGGTTCAATTGTTTTACTCGTTGGCCCTCCAGGTACTGGAAAAACGTCGGTTGGTCAGTCAATAGCGAAGGCTTTGGGGCGTAAATTTTATCGTTTTTCGCTTGGCGGAATGCGTGATGAGGCTGAAATAAAAGGGCATCGACGTACATATATTGGTGCACTTCCAGGCAAGTTTATCAACGCGATAAAAACCAGTAAAACTGCAAACCCCGTAATAATGCTTGATGAAATTGACAAAATTGGTGCAAGTTTTCAGGGGGACCCTGCTTCTGCTCTGCTGGAAGTACTGGACCCGGAACAGAATAAGGATTTTCTTGATCACTACCTGGATGTGCGTTTTGATCTTTCAAAAGTACTTTTTATCTGCACTGCAAACCAGACTGAAACAATTCCTCCAGCATTACTCGACCGTATGGAAGTTATCAGGCTCTCAGGGTATATAATTGAAGAGAAACTTGAAATTGCAAGAAAACATCTGTTACCAAAGCAACTGAAAACACATGGACTCAAAAAATCCCAGTTTTCACTACCTAAAGTTGTTTTGCGTGAAATTATTGACGGATATGCCAGAGAGGCTGGTGTAAGAGGACTGGAAAACAATCTGAAAAAACTGCTGAGAAAATCAGCAAGGAAAATTGTTGAAGAAGAGTCAGATTGTGTAAAGATCAGTAAACATGACCTTCCCGAAATGCTTGGACGTAAAACATTTGCAGAAGAAACCCGTTATAAAAAACCAAAGATCGGAGTTATCACAGGCCTGGCATACACCAGTGTCGGCGGTGCTACTTTATTCATTGAAGCATCATGTGTTGAGGCAAAGAATCCTGGTTTTAAACAGACCGGGCAATTGGGAGATGTCATGGTTGAATCTACTGAAATTGCATACACCTACATTCGATCAATCGGGAGCAAAGACAAAAAAATACAAAAATTTTTTACAGAAAATTTTGTACATCTTCATGTTCCTGCAGGTGCAACCCCCAAGGATGGTCCTTCTGCTGGGATTACAATGGCTTGTGCCCTTTATTCTCTAGTGACACAGGAGCCTGTTATAGCCAATCTTGCAATGACCGGAGAGCTGACACTAACTGGACTTGTTATGCCTGTGGGAGGTATTAAAGAAAAAACTATTGCAGCCAGAAGAGCAGGGATTACTCAGCTGATTTTTCCAGCAGAAAATCAAAAGGATTTTGATGACTTGGACGAAAGCATCAAAGGGGGAATCAAACCTTATTTTGTCAAAAATTTTTCAGAAGTTCTTCCTGTCGGCTTCCCTGATCTTTCAGTCAGAAAGAAAAAGATCCCGTCAAAATAGCACACCTTCAAACATCATTGCTGTTGGGTTTATAGCATTGGTTAAATCTAGATCAAAATCGATTGTTGTAGGTGTAGCCGGAGGTACAGGTGCCGGTAAATCAACGATTGTGAAAGAGATTTTAAAACAGTTAGGTACGGAAAAAGTTTCTGTTATCCAACACGATTCCTATTACAAAAATCGCCCTGAATTATCATTTGAGGAACGAACCAAAATCAATTTTGATCATCCTGATTCTTTGGAGACAAACCTGCTGGTAGAGCACCTCAATCTTCTGATTTCAGGAAAAAATGTGGAAATCCCAGTATTTCATCATTTTACTAAATATTTAAGGGATTCGAGTACGAAGAAAGTAGAATCACGACCTATCCTGATTGTGGAAGGCATTCTGGTATTAAATGATAAAGAACTCCGGGATTTAATGAATTTGAAAGTATTTATAGATGTACCCCCGGACTTGAGGTTCATCAGGCGGTTAAAACGAGAATTATCTGAACACGGACGGTCTGTTGAATCCGTAACTAAGCAATACCTTGCAACTATACGTACAATGCATGAGGAGTATGTTGAGCCCAGCAAAATTTACGCAGATGTATTTATTCCGGAGGGTTGGAGCAATAGGCAGGCCGTTAATCTGTTGGTCTCACATTTACAAACTCTTCAAGAGAAACATTTTTCATAATTTAGAATTATTTATTCAAATTCTTTTTCCAGTAAACGAATTACATCCTTATGCTGGAAATTTTTGGCGTAATCCAAAGCAGTTTTCTTGTCAAAATCAACAATAGAACTGTCCCCCCCTTTTTTCAACAGCAATCCGACTGTCGCAATATTACCGCTGCGTGAAGCAAACATTAAAGCAGTCTGTCCAGTGTTATTCTGCATATTAACTCTTGCTCCACGCCTCAGTAGTTCCCACATAGCCTGTATGTTCCCCTTCTCTGCAGTCCACATTAGTGCTGTCCAGCCTTCATGAGTACGAGAATTAAGGTTTGCTCTGTATTCAAGAAACAATTTCAACATCTGTACATTCCCATGGAAAGCTGACCACATTACAGGTGTGAAATTTCCTTTATCCGGGTCAGCTCCTTTTTCCAGCAATATTTTTACAATCTCAGTATTGTTCATTGAAGAGGCCCAAACCAAAGGTGTATCTTCAAGATTATCTGAGATGTTTACATTTGCACCAAAGTCAGCAAGCATTTCAACCATTTGAGGATTTTGCTGTTTTACCGCGTGCATTAAGGGAGTGTAGCCATTTTGATCTTTTAATTCCAAATTAGTATCGGCATCAAGTAATCTCTGAACTTCAGTGATGTTCCCCTTAATTACTTCATAGATTAAAGAATTCCCGGATGCTGCCTGTTTTTGTTTCTCTGTAATTTCTTTTTTAGTTGCAGACGAAGCTTTTTCGGAAGCAATAAATTCTTTTACTCCTGTGCCTGTGTCATTTTCAGGCTGAAGCATAAACATTAAAGCAATAGTTAAACAAATTAAGGCAGCAAAGAGAATCCAACTAAAAACAAGCCAGTTAGAGTATTTAGCTGAAAAATCATTTTGCCCTAAATCATCAGTATTCGTTTGATCTTCCTCAAAACCATTATTAAGGCCGTTTTCATCATTTCTTTGTTCTGAAACTGAGTCATCATTTTTCCTCTTATTAAACACCCAGTTATTATCAGATGAAAAGAATGGTTTTGAAAATCTTGAAAAATATTTTGGCTTGATAGTAAAAGGGTTTTGTACTTGTTTCTGTTCTTCTGAAAATTGAGGTCTTCCTTCTGAAATTGTAAGCAGTATTCCGGGATCAAGCTGTGAACTTCCGGAAAAAGTGATAGGGATATTTTTCAGCCTCACATGTCTGACAATTAATCCCAACAGCTCCTGTGTCTCTTGGCTTATGACTTGCAGATTGTTCAAATCGAGACTAACCTTCTGCGAATTATTTAAAGCAGCATTTTTCTCAAGAGCATGCAATGCCGGCTTTACATCAACATGCCTCAACTCATCAACTACTTTCAAAGTCACTATTTGATTTTTTTCAGTGATTACAATTCGATTCAGCATTGAATTATGTCAATAATGGCAGGAAGGTTGCAGAAATATTAGAAAGCCTCATTATTTATTTTCTCCCTAGGAGAATCAGCAAAAAACACACCAATTTTTTGATATTTATCAAATGGCAAAATTTATGCGCAAATTACTTTTGGTGCAATTTATATTTGCCTTGAGCATGGCCTGCAGTGCGATGGCTGAAGAAGAGGATGCCTACGTTTTCTGGAAGGACCCGCAAATCGCACAGCTGGAGGAACTAACTTCAAAGCTGGTTGATTCTGTACAAAAAATGCAGTCCAAAATCAGCTCAATCGCAATATCCAGTATTTCATTTGGAGACAAACTGCCTAGCAGTTTTCGTAAAGTTGCTACTGCACGATTGCAGCAGTCACTAACCAGTCAGATTAAATTGAAGGTAAGTATTTGTGAGCCATGCAGTCAGATTCGTACCGACATATCCGGTAGTTTCCTCAAAATCAGCCGAGGTATTGCTGATGATAAATATCGACGTGAAATAGCCAAAGAACTGGATGTCAAGGGCTTCCTCGACATTGCACTGTTTACAAGTGAAGAACAACTCTCCATTTCACTAAATGCATATGAAGCTACAAATGGAGAAATTGTCTATTCTAAAATTATTACAGGCAATCCACCAAAAAGCGGATCATATATTCATGCTTTTTATGGCAAGATGACGGTTCCTATCACTTTCAGTTCAATAACTGTTGAACATCAGGCAATGGTAATTGGTGCAGAGCAGATGGTTAGGCTGTCAGATGATTGGAGTTTTACAGGGGGAGGGGCAATATTGAGTGATGATAACACAAATTTGACAAATGCATACGAAAAGCCTATCACGGGTTTTTTGATTGACGGTACAATCAGTTATGACATTTTCAATTTTGGCGGGGATCAGGTTGCATTTGGTTTGATTGCAGGATTGGGCATGATGACAGTGACACCATTTAACAATCCAGCTTATTTTAAAACAGGTATTACATTTTCTGTGGCTGAACAGTTAACTCTTGATTATCACTATCTTGCAATGTTGACAACAAATGAAGATGCAACCGCACCGAGTGCATCAATATTTTCTATTGGGTGGAAATTTAAAGGAATACCATGGTGAAAAATGAAAGATCATCAGTGGTATTCCCAGCACTGAAAAATTCAAGAACTGATTTAAGCATGCGAATAAAATATTACAAACTCAGTAATATTTGTTCTTATATGTCAATTTTGCTGTTTGGTATTTTGTTTTTTATCACAATAGGCGGCTGTACGACTACCGAGGAAACTGTAGAGGCTGAACCAGAAATTCCGATTAAGAAAAAAGGACTTTTTAGGCAGGAAATTGATGGAGGTAAGAATTCAGTATATGTCATTGAAGAGACACAGGGGAATAAACGGATTCTCAGGGTGCTACTGCAACGTGGTGACTTGAAATCTAATTTGATTCATCCCATTGACAGTCCAAATTTTGTTATTGCGGTCCCTTTGCAGGATGCTACCAGCAAAATCCTGACTTTAAAAACTGCAGCCTTTGAACTAAGCCTCAAACTCAACATAGATCAACTACTTTCCCGATACCTTTCTCCAGAGCGATTTAATGTTTCTGTAATAATAAATTGGGATAAGAAACTGCTGCAGGAGGTTCAATTGAAAAACATTCCGCTTGATACTGATTTATCCAAAACCCAAGCAGTGGTAGATGATGAATTGGATGAAGAAGCTGGCATTACTGAAAGTGCAAAAAGAGACCATGAATTGAAAGAAGCTCTGAAATCAGTTCAGATAAGTGTTCTGCTGGATAATACATTGCCTGAAACTCAGGAGCAGTTTTTATTGAAGCTGATTCCGGCACAGGAATTTTTCAATACCGAAAGGGGAGATACTGTAACAGTGGAACGTACATCATTTCCTAAACCATTTTCTGACAGTATCGCTCCATATGAAGAACAGATTGTAAGGAGGAAACTTACTGAGTTATTGATGAAATATGTCGCAAAAACAGATTTTGTTGTAAATGTAAAATTTTCATTGATTGAAAGCAATGAGAAACAAGAGGATTCTCCACCTTCTGCAAGTAATATCAAAATGGAGATAAATTTGCTGCTTGACGATACAGTTCTGCCTGAAATTGATGATTTCCTGAAGGAAGCAGTTCCACTTGCAGTAAACTTTGATGAAAGTCGTGGAGATACTCTTGCAATTATTCGGAAGGCATTTCCTGAGCGTTCTGCAGACTCTCTTTCACCTGAACAAAGAACAGCTCTTAAAGATTACCGAACCAAAATACTTGAAGCATTCCAGACCGGAGACTATGTCTCAGGCTTAGAATGGGCAGCAAAAGGTTTAAGAGTTGCAGTTAAACGCAGTGATAAAATATTTATTCTGAAAATGAAGGGGTCATTGCATTTTCTGCTTGAGGAAAAAGAAGAGGCTTTGGAAACCTGGGAGCACGTTCAACGTTTGGATCCAGATGATGAAGAAGTACGTCAAATGCTGAACAACCTGGAGTAGAAAATGAAGAAAGCCACAAACTGCAGTGAATATTTGTTCCAAAAAGTATTTGGCATCTTTATTTTTCTGACCTTCTATATTTTGACCGGTTTGCATGCGCAAGATACCGGGGAAGGTAAAATCGGCCAGGATTTGAATAGTGAATCAGAAGATGAGATTTCAGCACAGGATCCTTCTCCGGAAAAAGCTCAAGAAGCAGCAGAGAAAAAACAATCTCTTGAAGAACTGCTTGCTGTACCTTTTAATCAAATCAAGGAAGAGCAGGCGCTGGAACTTGGTTTTTCGGAAGCAGAATCATCGGATAATGTTAGCAAAAGGGACGATGGGGAGGTAAAACTGCCGCCGCCTCCGCAGCAGAGAAAAGTTGAAAGAGATATAGAAAAAAAGTTAGATCAAATTTTACGTGAAAAATTGCCTAAGGAATACGTAGGAGTTTCGGTCAGTATTCGTTATATTCTGGAAACTGTCCCTGTAACCAAGCAGGACAAGAAGATTTCAAAAATAAAGTTACCAGGATTTGAAAATAATGTTTGGGTTCCAACTCAGACAGAAAAAGTAGTAGGCATTGTTAACCAGGTTCGCCCTTACACAACAATTTTTGCTGTAGTAAATACACCTGTTTCTTTGTTTAACGTAGAAGTTCTGAGGCAGACTCTTGACGAACGTATAAAGTTTCTGAATTTAACGGGCAGGGATGTTCTGAAGTTTGTGCATGTTCCATTTACAACACCTGCTAAATCTTTTGTAAAAACACTTCATAATGCCGCGGAACAGCTTACTGAAGCAACTCAAGATGATGCTGAAATTGATAAAGTCATTAAAGAACATCAAGGATTTGTTTTA
>JAKUUF010000200.1 GCA_022448705.1 SAR324 cluster bacterium
TTTCAACCACAAATCTGGGTCTGCTTATGGCGGGAAGGCATACTGATGCGTCTTGAACCTAGATCAGAAGTTTCTCCAATCCGTTTCATTTTGGCTCCGATTGCCGCCGTCATTTCAAGTCTGCTGCTTTGTTCAGGCCTGATTCTGTGGAGTGGGGCTTCTGTTTTCGAAGCCTACTGGATGATGCTGTCCGGTTCCATTGGCTCCGCTTTTGCTCTTGCCGAAACCCTTTCCCGCGCAACTCCCCTAATCTTTACAGGACTTGCTGCGGCGGTCGCTTTCAGGGCAAGATTCTGGAACATTGGAGCAGAGGGGCAACTCTATGCAGGAGCACTGATGGTCACATTTCTCGGAACGGGAGAAATGAACATCCATGAGGGGCTTCTCCCTCCAATTCTATTTTTTGGAAGTTTTGCTGCAGGCTCGCTCTGGCTTTTTTTCCCTTCGCTGATCAAGGTCCGATTCCAGGTGGATGAGGTCGTTACCACCCTGCTTTTGAATTTTGTCATGATACTTCTGGTTAGCCTGCTGCTGGAGGGACCATTGAAGGACCCCATGGGATTGGGATGGCCTCAGGCAGCTCCGGTTTTGGAATCTGCTGAATTGCCGCGGCTATTTCAGGGTCTGAGGGTCCATGCAGGTTTGATTATCGCTATCATTCTTGCAATAGTGATCTGGCAGCTTCAGATACGGACTACACTAGGTTACGAAATGCGAGCGGTTGGTTTCAACCGTGATGCATCCCAATTCGCGGGAATGCGTGTCGGTAATATTCTGCTGATCACTGCATTGATTTCAGGTGGCCTGGCTGGTTTGGCTGGTTACAGTGAAGTCACAGGATTGAAAGGCAACCTGACCCTTGATTTGAGTCCGGGTTTCGGTTACACAGGAATCGTTGTTGCGATGCTGGCACAGCTTCATCCTCTTGGCGTCATTGGTTCAGCTATTTTCGTGGCATGCATTTTTGTGGGCGCAGATGCCATGAGCCGTTCGGTGGGGGTTCCTAACTACATAGCAGACGTGGTGGTCGCCACTTCCCTGCTTTGTATGCTGGTATCCATGCTTCAGTTAAAATATCGTATACGTTGGCAATAGAAATGGAGTGGTTCGAGATTTTGTGGACAACGAGTTTTTGGGTTGCTGCGGTCAGGATTGCAACTCCGTTGATCTTAGGAACTTTGGGAGAATTAGTGTGCGAACGGGCTGGAGTGCTGAACCTCGGCATAGAAGGAATAATGACCATGGGTGCGATGGCCGGTTGGATGTCGGTTTATATGGGAGCGGATCTTTGGACCGGGGTTATTTTGGCAGCGATGGTGGGTGCGCTTTTGGGAGCATTGCATTCACTGCTCACGGTTTCACTCGGTTTGTCACAGCATGTTACCGGCATCGGCATCACCCTGCTGGCTTCCAGTCTGACTTACTACATCTACAGGCTGGTTCTTCCTGAAGTGACTTCCCCCCCCCGCATTGAGGCTTTTACAAATTATCCGATTCCCATTCTTTCTAGGATCCCCTGGATTGGAGAAGCTTTGTTCAACCAGAGTCCATTGACTTACCTGGCCATCATACTGGTGATTATAGTAGGCTTTGTACTCTATCGTACTCCCCTCGGACTTGCGGTCAGGACAACTGGAGAAAATCCTTCAGCCGTTGAGGCTCAGGGAATGAATGT
>JAKUUF010000201.1 GCA_022448705.1 SAR324 cluster bacterium
CTACGTTTGTTGCCACCTCTGAATATTCTAGATGAAGAGCTTGATACCGGATTGAATCGTATCGGCAAAGCACTGAAAAATTTGCATGAAGTTGAATTGTCTTCTTCGACAAAAAAATGAAGAAATTCTCAACTTATAAAGTATTTGGTTAAAAAAATGAAGAAAGTTGCACTAATAACCGGTATCACGGGTCAGGATGGAGCTTATCTTGCCGATTTGCTGCTTAAAAAAGACTATCTTGTTCACGGTATCAAAAGACGTTCATCCAGTTTTAATACTGCTAGAATTGACCATCTGTATCAGGACCCGCACATAGACAAGCGAAATTTTGTTTTACACCATGGAGACCTGACTGATTCTACTAATATGATCCGTATCATACAGGAAGTTCAGCCTGATGAAATTTACAATCTTGCTGCCCAAAGTCATGTAATGGTTTCATTTGAAACACCAGAATACACCGCAAACGCTGACGCGCTCGGAACTTTAAGAATTTTAGAGGCAATAAGGCTTTTGGGGTTATCAGATAAAACCAGGTTCTATCAGGCATCAACCAGCGAGCTATACGGTATGGTACAGGAAGTCCCACAAAATGAAAAAACACCTTTTTATCCACGTTCACCCTATGGAGTAGCCAAACTTTATGCTTACTGGATTACTGTTAATTATCGTGAGGCATATAATATCTTTGCCTGTAACGGAATACTCTTTAATCACGAGTCACCTATCCGGGGAGAAACATTTGTCACCAGAAAAATAACCCGCGCCGCAGCACGCATATCACTAGGCGTGCAGGAAAGGCTTTACCTGGGGAACCTTGATTCCAAGCGTGACTGGGGTCATGCAGATGATTATGTAGAGGGTATGTGGAGAATTATGCAGCATGACAAACCGGATGATTTTGTGCTGGCAACAGGAATATCCACTTCAATCCGGGATTTTACAACACAGGCATTTTCTGAAGCTGGTATTTCCCTGGAATGGTCCGGAAGTGGTGTGAATGAGGTTGGTAAAAATGCTCAGACGGGTAAATTACTTGTGTCAGTTGATCCGACTTACTTTCGTCCTACTGAAGTGGATCTGCTGATTGGAGATGCAACCAAAGCCAAAGAAAAACTGGGATGGAGCCCAACCTGTGATTTAAAGCAATTGATAAGTGAAATGATCTCTTCAGATCTTGAAGAAGCAAGAAAAGACAGACATCTGCTGTCTGGCGGTTTTCAAACAAACAGCAAGAATTCTGCTGGGTAGATGTTGGATGAAGCTAAAGAATAAAAAATTTCAGGTAAATCTAAGCAATCAATCACATCTGGGATTTAAAACGAACTACATTCAAAGGCTCAATACTTGAAAAATTAATTTCAGAGTTTGGGGTGTCTGAACCTTTAGGCCATGAAAAACGAAGAAGGCGGCTCGGCTTGGATCTTTCAACAGGCGTATTATTCAAAGATCGCATCTGTTGTGTTGGAACTTCTATCACATTTCCATCAAATGCTAGTACTTCCAGAGTGTTATCCTGGTCAAAAGTGTTTTGAGTCTGCATGATAAAAGACTTTCCCTTTTGCACTTCCAGCACTATTCCTGCAATCTCATATCCTGAAATGCCTCCATTCCTCTCTCCACGATAAATACTATCCAGTCCAGCCTGTTTTTCAAGTGAAGCTTCGGTGT
>JAKUUF010000202.1 GCA_022448705.1 SAR324 cluster bacterium
CTCGCTCCCATAGCCGCTGATGGAACAGGTAATAAGCCTGGGATTTGCTTTTCTGATCTCTGTAAGATCAAGACCAATTTTTTGCAGAGAGCCTGTCTTGAAATTTTCAATCAGTACGTCAGCCTTCTCCAGCATGGATTTAAGCAGGCTGATTTCTGAAGGCTGTCGAAGATCCATTGCAATGGATTCTTTTCCTCGATTCAGCCATACAAAGTATGCAGAATTGCCTTTCACCACATCATCGTAATTTCTGGCAAAATCTCCTTCCGGACGTTCAATCTTAATTACCCTGGCTCCTGCATCAGCCAGCCTTGATGATACGAATGGAGCCGCAACTGCCTGTTCCAGGCTGACTACCAGTAACCCGTCAAGCGTACCCATCAGTATGACCTCGGCAAACCCAGTACATGCTCGGCAATGTAGGAAAGAATTAGATTGGTGGAAATGGGAGCAATCTGATACAAACGTGTTTCCCTGTATTTTCTTTCAACATCATATTCTTCCGCAAAACCAAAACCTCCATGAGTCTGCATGCATGCTTCTGCAGCTTTCCAGCTGGCTTCAGATGCAAGCAATTTAGCCATATTTGCCTCGGCACCGGAACGCTTTCCATCTTCATACAAAATTGCAGCCTTCTCAGTCATCAGCGCAGCTGCCTCGGTTGCAGCGTATGCCTGTGCAATGGGGAACTGAATACCCTGATTTTTTCCAATCGGACGGTCAAAAACAACTCTGTCATTTGCATAACCGGTTGATTTAGCGGTGAACCAGCGAGAATCACCGATGCATTCAGATGCAATCAAAATTCTTTCTGCATTCATACCATCCATTATGTAACGAAATCCATTTCCCTGTTCTCCTACCAGGTTTTCCTGAGGGACCTCCAACTCATCAAAAAACACCTCTGTTGTGGCATGGTTAAGCATAGTCCTGATTGGTCTGACCGTTAACCCATTATCCAGGGCAGTGCGCATATCTACGATAAATACAGATAATCCTTCGGTTCTCTTCTTCACTTTTTCACGGTCTTCTGTCCTGGCCAGAAGCAGCATCAAATCCGAATGCTCTGCCCTGGAAGTCCAGACTTTTTGTCCGTTTATGATGAATTTATCACCATTTTTCCTGGCCGTGGTTTTAAGAGAAAGCGTATCAGTTCCACTTCCCGGTTCTGTTACCCCAAAAGCCTGAAGCCGCAGGCTGCCTTCGGCAATTCCTGGCAGATACTTTTTTTTCTGTTCCTCAGAACCATGACGCAACAATGTCCCCATAATGTACATCTGGGCGTGACATGCTGCTCCATTTCCTCCGGATCGATGTATTTCCTCCAAAATAACTGCTGCCGCCCTGAGTTTTTGTCCGCTTCCTCCATATTCTTCCGGAATCAAACAGCCAAGGTATCCATGATCTGAAAGGGCTTTAACGAATTCTTCCGGGTAACTACGCGACCTGTCCTTTTCCCTCCAGTATTTGTCCGGAAATATTTCACAAAGGGATTTTATTCCATCCCTGATTGAGGTCATATCCTGATCGTCATCAAACATGGATTTTTATAACTAGATTTCTATTGAATATTCTTTGAAAATACCTATTGGATTACAAAAGGATCTGCAAT
>JAKUUF010000203.1 GCA_022448705.1 SAR324 cluster bacterium
TTAAAAATTTCTCCCTCTAACTGCGATGCCTTAACAGATTTCAACCCTGACTGAGCTTCCATGAAAACATTCGACACGTTCAATGGTAGAATATCTTTTGCTCTTGGCGGAAGGAGCAGTGCTTCAGCCCTGTAAATTTGTGGAGCAAGAAGAGCATAAACCACAGATCCCAACGCCGTGATAAAGGTCACCGAAATAACGAGCCACTTTTTATTCCACAAGGTAATCCACAGTTCATACAAATCAATGGTGTCGTCTTCAAAATGCTGAGGATAAGGAGAGGGATATGGAGCCATTTGGTCAGTCTGCTGCTGTTCCTGTCCAGAAGAGCTTTTTGAATCAGTTTCTGGCATTATTATTTTTTGAGAAGGTCGATATCAAAAATTAAGATTGTTTCAGAAGAAAACTTGAAATTTCTAAGCTGTAAATTTCAGTACTCTGCCATGACTGAAAATAGCAGTGAAACAAGTAATTCAAGTTAACTGCGAAGGATGAATTCTAGCAGGATTTTTTCTGGGAGGCAATTGAATTTTGAATTTCCGGAATGGTCACATACTCAAGATAACGCAGAATTTGCCCGAGCAGCAGCGGGAATCTCTTCTGCATCAGCAAAGCAATTTCAAGCTGTTGTTCTGAAATAGAACCGCTGCGTAACAACATTCCGCCCAGCTTGCGTTTTGAGGATGTCACGGAAAAAAGTTGATTTTTAAGTTTTGAAAGCGGCCGGATAAGTGAAACTTTCCAGCTGGAAGCTTGACTGCGGAGTATTTCAATAACATGTGACCTGTTTGCAGAATCAATACGTTCCAGTGCCTTGACTGCGGCCGCTGAAATTTCAATTGATGTATCGTTCACGTAGGGAAACAGATACTGATTTACTCTTTTAATGCCGCATTGACCAAGAGCATTTATCACATCAGTTCTTTTGGAGGCATCAGAATTTTGCAAAAGGTGAAGCAGATAATTCACGCCGCCTTTATCTTTCTTTGCGGCAATTGCTTCAAGTGCAACCTGACGTACATACTGATTTTCTGAAAGCTCAACACAGTTGATCAGCTCTTCCAATGAGAGATGGGTTGTCTGGCGGTTAACTTTAATTTTTTCATCATTTTCCTGTGGAACAGATATTTTTTCCCACCATGGCCTGGAAGCTTCTGTCTGCGGTTGTCTCTTTTTTTGAAAAACTGAGGAAAATTTCTGTCTTAAATTAGAAGCCCTGCTGACCGTTTTTTTCCCGGCATGAGTAGATTGGTAGGCGTTCATCTTCTGCAACAGCTGATAGGCCTCTGTAACCTGCCGAAATTTCTTTGCGTTACCGTTTCCTGAAGACGTATCAGGATGATAGCGCATTACGGACTGGCGATAAGCCTGTTTCAGCTGCTGGGGAGTTACTCCTGGCTCCACACCCAGCTCATAATAAGGGTTTAGTGTTTGTTGTTCCATTGACTATTGGTAAAATGATTTACAAAAAAACTTCTAATTTTAATTCTGCAAAACACAGTCCAATTTGATTTCAGCAAAACTGGAATCAGTCAGGGAACAGAAAATTTTACTTCCGGAAAGTGTTTCAAAAACTGCCGTGTTGCTTCTTC
>JAKUUF010000204.1 GCA_022448705.1 SAR324 cluster bacterium
TCAAAGAAGCAGTGTTGTTCTAAGGCCGTCAGTGCACCATCATGCCAGACATTGGGATGAATGTAGAGCCCTTCGTTCCCGGTGAATTGAAAGCAGACAAAATCCTCGGGGGCTATATCATCTCCCGGTAGTGCAAGTGGAACCAGAAAAGGTTTTGATGTCTGTGGGAAAAAGAGCTGACCCCCATCAGGATGATAGTTAGCATGCCAAAGCAGCAGTCTTTCAGGTGCATTTGAATGGTGCTCAGATGCCTGTTCCGGTTCAGTTCCATAACCAAGAATATAATGGCCGTCAACGGCCTCATTTCTACCATAAAGGATATCTCCCTTCCACTCGCAGACAAACATCCCTTCGGTAGTACCACCCTCATTGCCGCTGTCCGTGTCAACAGGACGTTTCCCCACCGAAGGCCAGCGAACGATTTCAATTTCAACTTCATCAGGATCAGTGACCAGACAACCGTATCCTGAAAGAGACTGCTCGTTGGCTTCTACAATGGGAATTCTTACTCTTTTGAGCCCTGATGGAATGCCAGGGTTGAGGTAATTTGGTGCGGTCTGCATTTAGTCCTGCTCTAAACAGCCTTTTCATTTATCAGAAAAAAATTCCCGATCGGCTTCAATAAGCTGAATAAATATTTACTGAATGTTTGAATCGATTTTTTTATACCAGGTAAATTTCACCCGTGCAACAGGTGGCAGTGGATATGATGGAAGGGAGAAAATTATTCTTCCATGAAACGAGGTTCTTCTCCTCTTGTTTTTATGCTATCTCCCTTCCAATGATGATTCACTAAAACAAGTTAAATAAGAATGATTCTCCATTTATTATGCAGATATTGCAATACATATGAGGGAATGAGTTTCAGCTTTTACTGAAATTAGCAGAAGTTTCTGGATATATATTTTTTCAGAATCCCTTCAGTTTTTTTATCAGGTTCAGAATCATTCTTATTAAAATATAAGGAGAAATAAATCGTGTAACCAGACTGAACAAATTCAGCAAAGCCGGCAACATGCGTCTGTTTCTGAAAAGTCTAATCAACCACCACAGCAGCAGAACAATCAAAACAAACAGTGCAATGTAGATCAGGATTCTCACGTTTATGAAGCTTATTTTGTATATTTCAGTAACCGGGCAATGTTTCCAGTCTTTTCATTTCAGAACTACCGAACAGTTGTGGATCAGATAGATATTCAATCGCCATATCTGTAGAGTCGAAACCCCAGAACAGATTCCCATCCACAACCAGAGTCGGCACACCAAAAATTCCCTGCTCCAGGGCTTTTTCACCGTTTAATTTAAGTTCCTGCTTGATCTCAGGACTTGAAATTTTTTCCAAGGCTTCTGATTCCGGAATGTTTACAGCCTCACAAAATCTTTTCCAGTTGTCAGGATCATCACCAGATAATCCTTCAACCCATACGCAATTAAAAATAGCATCGACTGCTTTTTTGCTGCAATCTGCTGCAATGCAAAGACGAAGCAGTGAAATAGGGTTAAAAGGGTGTTTTTCAGGAAAACGCAACGGCACCTCAAATTGATCTGCCAGCCACTGAACATGTCTGTAAGTGAAAAGACGTTTTGCAGAC
>JAKUUF010000205.1 GCA_022448705.1 SAR324 cluster bacterium
TCTTGAGTCACTCAACAGGTCGGTCGGGATCAGTGATCCATTCACTCCATGATCCCGGATATAGACGAGAGTCACCCAGTCCGGCGTGGTACATTGTAAGGATGTTGTGGCAGGCTGTTATTCCTGATCCGCAATACGAAACTGCTTCTTCTGCAGGGGAACCATCCAGAAGGTTTTCAAATTTCTGACGCAGTTCAGATCTTGATTTCCAGTTTCCGTTTTCGTCCAGGTTATCTGTAAATGGAGCACTATGCGCACCAGGAATATGCCCTGCAACAGGATCAAACTTTTCATTCTCTCCCCGGAATCGTTGCGCACTTCGCGCATCAAGCACACACGTTTCCGGATTATTTAAATCTTTAAGGATTTCATCAGCCGTAACAGTCCAGCTGAGCCTGGGTGATGCAATGAATTTCTTTGCTTCCGGAATCAACAGCTCCGAGCTAACAGGACGTTCTTCCTTGCCCCACATAGACCATCCGCCGTCTATCACTGCGACAGCGTCATGTCCAAGCCATCTCAGCATCCACCAGAAACGAGCAGCATGGGAACCCCCCGCGTCATCATAAACTACGACTTGTATTGATTTATCAATTCCCATTGCTGAAAATTTCCTGGCCATATCATCTACTGAAGGCAAGGGATGCCTGCCGGTTTTTCCCGGAACATGAGTAGCTGCAAGATCCTGGTTCATATGCACATATAAAGCACCTGGAATATGGGAAACAGCAAATTCTGCCTTTTTCTTCTCAGGTGCAGTTAATTCATACCTGCAGTCAAAAAAACGCCACTTCGGATTGTCAAGATGATCCTGGGCAATTTGAGTAGATATCAGTGAACTATGCATATTTTTCTTTTGTTGATAATGCTGAAAGCTTATTCAATATTCTACAGAAACTCCAGTATTATTTCCTACCTAAATAAACACCTGAAAGTATCAATACCACTGCTCCCATTGTGCTCAGTGAAACTGTTTCATCAAGAAACATAACGCCAAAGAAAATGCCGAACATCGGAATCAGAAAAGCCACATAGGAAAAAAACACTGCACCCGCACGGAGTATAACGTAATAACGCATCAGGAAAGCGATACCTGTTGAAACAAGACCCAGATGAGTCAGTGCAAGAATACTGTCCACTTCAAGCTGAAGATTCCATGGACTTTCAAAGATTAGCCAGAACGGAAGTGCTATCAGTGAGGCAATAATGAAAACTGATGCACTTACAGAGTCCGCAGAAATTCCCCTTACACGAGCTGCAATAACTCCGGAAATGGTATAACCAATTCCGGCTAAAATAACCGCACCCTGCCCCCAGATGTTTCCATTTGTTGAGAAGGCCGCATTTTCACTGAATACAATAAAAACCCCCGAAAAGCCAACCAGCATGGCGAGCAGCTGGCGCTTAGTAAAGCTTTCATTTTCACTGAAAAAATGTCCCAGAATAAGCGCGAAAAAAGGATTAATTGAAAGCAGTATGGCAGCAAGGCTGCTGTCAATTTTCTGCTGCCCCCAAGGCACCAGGAAAAAAGGCATCAAGACTCCCAAAAGTGCCATCCAGAGAATTTTATTCCAGTTTTGCAGACCGCG
>JAKUUF010000206.1 GCA_022448705.1 SAR324 cluster bacterium
GGTCAACATCAATGACCTGCTGGAGGGCTACATCGAAGGCTGGACAACAATCGGTAGCTCCCATCCTGTGGCGTTGGGATTCAATCTTTTTTCTGATCTGTTCAGTGTCCTGGTTTTAATAGGAATAATTTATTTCCTTATTCGCCGGTTCATAGGCAAGCCCAGGGTTTTTGAATTCAACAAAAACGTCAAACTGCAGAATAAGGTGGCGGAAGGAGGGATCCGCAGGGATTCGCTGATAGTAGGAATCTTCATCATTCTTCATGTCGGATCACGTTGGCTGGGTACCGCTTTTCATTTAGCGGAACGTGAAGTTGCAGAATGGTCGATGCCCACAGCCAGCCTTGTTGCACCGTTATTTTTAGGCTGGAGCGGTTTGGAAACAGGAATCCATGTCACCTGGTGGCTTGCAATGGGCCTTATTGTTCTATTCATACCTTATTTCCCGTACAGCAAGCATATACATATTTTTCTTGCTCCAATTAATCTTGCATTTGCCAGCCGTGAGGCCAATGGAAAGCTGATGGAACCAGCTGACAGTTCTAAGCCTGGTGCGTCAAACCTGGATGAACTTCCATGGAAACAGGTATTTGATTCCTATGCTTGCATCATGTGCACACGTTGCCATGAAGTATGTCCGGCCCATGAGTCTGGTACCCCTTTGAGTCCCTCTGCACTTGAAATAAATAAACGTTATTTCATAAACCAAAACTCGTCTGATCTGGCAGGGGGAAAATTAAAACTAGATCTGCTCCAGGAAGCGATTTCCAGTGATGCTGTCTGGTCCTGCACTACCTGCATGGCATGTGTGGAAGTCTGTCCGGTAGGCAATGAGCCGATGCAGGACATACTGCAGATTCGACGCAAACTAGTTTTTGATGCTAATATGCCGGATGAACTTTCGGATGCCCTTCGCAGCCTCGATGAACAGGGAAATTCTTTTGGAGAATCCTCAAGAAAACGAACTAGGTGGACCAGGGATCTTGATTTTCCTATAAAGGACGCTTCCAAGGAAACAGTGGAATACCTCTGGTACGTCGGTGATTTTGCCTCTTTCAACCAAAACTGTACAGAAAAGACTCGTAAGTTTGCAGAGGTGCTGACTACTGCAGGTGTAGATTTCGGTATCCTAATGAAAGATGAGAAATCTGCTGGCAACGATGCCCGCAGGGTTGGTGAAGAAGGCCTGTTCGATGCACTCGCTGAAGATAACATCCAGACCCTCGAGAATTGTGATTTCAAGCATATTCTGACTACCGATCCCCATACCTATAATACTTTGCTAAACGAGTATCCTTCAAAGGGTGGTGTTTATTCGGTTAATCATTACTCAACGCTGTTAATGGAGCTGATTCATTCGGGGGAGATCAAAATCACCAAACCTCTCAAGATTAAAGGTACATACCATGATCCCTGTTACTTGGGACGATACAATGGGATATTTGATGCCCCTCGTGAAGTGATGAGACAATGTGGAGTTGAACTCCTTGAAATGTCACGAAACCGAACGAATTCCTTCTGCTGCGGAGCAGGAGGAGGGCAGGTCTGGAAAAAG
>JAKUUF010000207.1 GCA_022448705.1 SAR324 cluster bacterium
TGCCCGAAGGAATAATTACTGTAGCTTACATCGTGTCAGGAGTACTTTTCATCCTTAGTTTGAGAGGTCTCTCCCATCAGGAAACAGCTCGAAACGGGAACCTCTACGGTATGCTGGGGATGATAATTGCCGTTGCAGCAACTCTGTTTGCGGGAAATACAGGCACCCTCTGGATATTAATAGCAGTTATGCTGGCTGGAGGCGGAATCGGACTGGTTGTCGCAAAGCGTGTATCAATGACTGAGATGCCTGAGCTGGTAGCCATACTCCACAGTTTTGTTGGAGCATCAGCAGTACTGGTAGGCATTGTAAGTCACCTGGAACAGGGGCAAAAAATCGGTTCCGAGCTGATAATTCATCAAATTGAAATTGTCCTGGGAGTATTTATAGGTGCCTACACATTCACTGGCTCGGTGATAGCATTTTTAAAATTACGGGGAAGTATCAGTGGGAAACCTTTGACTTTACCTTTACGGCACCAGCTTGACCTGCTGATGGTATTAGCTGCAGTTATCTGTGGTTTCTGGTTTGTTTCAGATAATCAGCAGCAACTTACAGCCATTCTTGCCATCACCTTCATTGCTGGACTGCTGGGGATTCACATGATCATGGCAATTGGTGGTGCAGATATGCCTGTAGTTGTTTCCATGCTGAACAGCTATTCCGGATGGGCTGCAGCAGCAGCCGGATTTATGCTTTCCAATAATTTGCTTATCATTACGGGAGCGCTTGTTGGAAGCAGCGGGGCTATTCTCAGTTATATAATGTGCAGGGGCATGAACCGTTCCTTTGTCAGTGTTATAGCCGGAGGTTTTGGAGTGGAAGAAGGAACACTTGCAGTTGCGGAAAAAGATGAAGACGGAAAAACAGTACAATCTACTTCAAACGAGGAAACAGCGGACCTGCTTCGTAATTCAAAACAGGTTATTGTCGTTCCAGGATATGGTATGGCAGTGGCTCAGGCACAGTACATCGTGCATGAAATTGCTGAGAATCTGCGTAAACGTAACGTCAATGTGAAATTTGCCATTCACCCGGTAGCTGGACGCTTGCCCGGTCACATGAATGTCCTGCTTGCAGAAGCAAATCTGCCTTATGACATTGTTTATGAAATGGATGAAATCAATTCTGAATTTAAGAATACCGATGTGGTTTTAGTGATTGGAGCAAATGATATCGTGAATCCCGGAGCCCTGGATGATGAAAACAGTCCGATTTACGGAATGCCAGTGCTTGAAGTCTGGGATGCCAAAACCGTAATTGCCCTCAAACGAAGTATGGCCACCGGCTATTCTGGAGTGGGTAATCCTCTCTATACAAGGGATAATACCTGGATGCTATTTGGGGATGCAAAAGAAAGCCTGAATAAGGTTTCTGCACTGCTTAACTGATCTTTTTACTGATCACTCAATCGAAACGGAATTGATCCAGACCCTGAAGACGAAGAACACGCCCCAGAGCGACTCCCTGTGTGGCTTCCGTTACTCAATCGTGACACATACTTTATTTTTTTATGGGTAAATATAATAAATCCTTAATTGCAGATTTTTTT
>JAKUUF010000021.1 GCA_022448705.1 SAR324 cluster bacterium
CAGCAGATTTTCAATATCAGTTAGAAAAAATGTTGGTAATGCACCTTTCCGAAATCATATAAAGCGTTTATTAAGGGAAGCAATCCGTCAGAAGCGATCAATGTTAAATTCCTCCTATGATTTTTGTTTTTTCGTAACCAGTCCGCCAAAGAATCCTCTGGACTATTATTATGTCCTAAATAATGTAAAAGGGCTTTTCAACAGTTTAAATAAGGAATCCTGTGACTGAACCGGAAAATGCGTTGCAAAGTCCGGTGGCGTCAATCCTTACGACTTCTTGCAAAATCTCTGATCATAAAAAAAAGAGCAATATCATTAGCCATTTCAGTGTGAAATTAATCAGGGGCTATCGATATTGGATTTCTCCTTTTTTGCCTGCTTCCTGCAGATTTTACCCCAGCTGTTCTCAATATGCTCTGGAATCATATCAAAAACTGGGTTTTTGCAGGGCTACTTACCTGAGCCTTCTGAGATTATTGAAATGTAATCCGTTTCATCCTGGTGGAGTTGATGCTGTCCCTGGTGCCGGTCTTTCCGATACTGAATGTGTGGAGTTATCCGAAAATAACTGATTTTCTTCTAAATTAAATGGATAAAAACACTCTTCTGGCAGTTGTTCTTTCAGGCGCAATCATGGTTATCTGGTATACTGTTTTTCCTCCTCCAGAACCACCACCGAGAGAATATGCAGATAGTATTGAACAGGAAAATCAGGAAAATATTAAATTAAAGCCACAATCAAAACAGTTTGAAGACGAAAGTTCCAAACTTTCAACTTCTTCAACCTTGACATCAATTGCTGAAGTTGACAGCAGCTTGCCATCAAAAGAAGTTATCCTTGAAAATGATAATTATCGGCTTGTGCTGGACACACGTGGAGGAATAGGCAAAAGCCTTCAATTGAAGAATTTTAAGCATACCAAGCCACGCCTTACATTAAGTACCTGGTTCCCGTTTCTGACCAGCTTTCTGGGTCCAGATTATAAGGATGAAGTTACTGAGGAGAATCGAGTACAGATGTTTGGCAATCACCTGGATGAAATACCTCCTTTTTTTCAGGAATTTAAAGGTGACCCAAACACCACATCGCTGTTTCAAAACACAGTATTTGCTGCCAGCGAGGACTATGCAGTTTATGATGGGGAAAATGGCAATCCCACATTGAAGCTTACCTCTCCTATCGTGAATGGAATTCAAATGATTAAGACATTTGAGGCAGTTCCAGACAGCTACATCCTGAATTACAGCGTGCAGCTGATCAACCGTTCCAGGGAAATAAAACCTCTCAAAGCCCTTTATTTTTTTGGAGAACAGAGACTTTCTGATAACGGTGGAGGAATGCACCAGGTTTCGCACGAAGGACCTGTATTTTTTTTCGATGAAAGCCTGCAAACCGAAAGTACTGACAACATCGAAAATGAGCTGACCGTGACTATGATGAAATGGCTGGGAGTGGAAGACCAGTATTTCATTGGCGCAGTTGCTCCGGAAACTCCGGTGAGGAATGGATTTTTCCGTGCAGGAATGTACTTTCCTGAATCTCAATTTCAAGCACGGGGAGAAAGAAAATTATCTCCGTATTTCGGAGTTGCACTTCCTCCTACTGATTTAAAGCCAAACCTGCAGGTTGAGTCCAACTTTAAATTATACTATGGCCCTAAGGCCGATGAAGAGCTGGTTAAATTTGGATATAAACTTGAAATGTCTCACGACATGACTCTCGAGGTACTTGCAGGGCCGTTACTTGATTTACTCAGATTTATTTATGGATTAGTTGGTAACTACGGTGTAGCCATCATAATTTTGACAATAATTGTACGTCTTGTTTTGTTTCCTTTGACTTACAAAGGAATGAAAAGCATGAAGCGAATGCAGCAGCTGACCCCAAGGATGAAGAAGCTGCAGGAAAAGTATAAGAACAATAAAGAAAAGCTCAATAAGGAAATGATGGATCTTTACCGAAAAAACAAGGTCAATCCTCTTGGAGGCTGTCTGCCTTTGCTGCTCCAGATTCCAGTCTTTTTTGCTCTTTACAGTTCGCTTTCCAGTGCCGTTGAACTGCGCCATGCGCCCTTCATTTTTTGGATCAGTGACTTGTCACAACCTGATGGCCTGGGAATCACTCCTCTTTTGATGGGAGTATCCATGTATATTCAACAGAAAATGACACCCCAAACTGCAATGATGGACTCCACACAGGTAAAAATAATGCAGATGCTTCCATTTATATTTACTGTGTTTTCCTTCACTTTCCCCTCCGGGCTGACTATGTACTGGGTAACCAGCAACGTTCTTTCAATTGCCCAGCAGCAAATTATCAACCGCATAAAAACCCCTGAAATGCAGGACTGATTATCTGAATCAGATAAGTCTCCCGCATTGAATCATTGCTCGAAAAACTTGAATTTGAATCGGATTTCTGTTCTACTTTGCTGTTTACAGTCTGAAGTCTAAAAACTGTGTGCAGATTGAGTTTTATTTTATTGATAAAATTCCGATTACATTATCTTTTTCTAATTAGGTAAAAGAACTGTGACAACAAGCAAAACTCATAAAAGGAATCATGAGGTTTTCTACCGTCAGTAGTTTCCAATATGAATAAATACCCACAAAAGCAGGGTCTGTACGATCCTTTATTCGAGCATGATAGCTGTGGAGTTGGATTTGTGGTTCATATAAAAAATCACAAATCCCATCAGATTATACAGCATGGGTTGGGATTGCTATGCAATCTGAATCACCGCGGAGCCCTTGGTGCAGATCCTGAAACAGGTGACGGCTCAGGAATTATGATCCAAATTCCACATCAATTTTTTCTTGAAGAGTGTAAAAGCTCCGGAATTAATTTGCCTGAAGCTGGAGAATACGCAGTTGCTTCTATTTTTCTGCCACAAAATCCCTATGCAAGAAAACGATGCGGGGAGGTGATTGAGAGCCAGATTGTAGAAAAAGACTTGGAACTGCTGGGGTGGCGTAATGTGCCACTCAACATGGAATATGTGGGTAAGCAGGCTAAGTCATCTATGCCAGTTATACGACAGTTGTTTGTGAGACATCAGCAAAAAGGGAAATTCGATCAGAGTCTGTTTGAAAATAAATTGTATGTAACACGTAAGGCAATCCGCTCCTCACTCCAGGATGAAGAAGATTTCGTTATTACAAGCATGTCTTCAAGAACAATTGTGTACAAAGGCATGCTGATCCCTGATCAAATGAAGCATTTCTTCCCTGATTTGTCAGATTCACGAATACAAAGTGCCTTGGCCCTGGTACACACACGTTTCCCCACTAACACTTTTCCACGCTGGGACCTGGTCCAGCCTTTTCGAAACCTGGCACACAACGGTGAGATAAATACATTGCGAGGCAATATCAACAGAATGATAGGAAGGCGTGCGAATTTAAAGTCCCCATTATATGAAAATATCAGCGAACTGTATCCTATCATTATTCCAAGAGGAAGCGACTCTGCCTGTATGGATAATGTCTTCGAATTTCTGATCCAATCAGGTTATACACCTGCTCATGCCATGATGATGCTGGTTCCAGAAGCATGGGAGCATAATCCGGATATGACACCTGAAAAACAGGCATTTTATGAGTATCATGAACACTTAATGGAACCCTGGGATGGCCCGGCTTCACTTGCTTTTACCAACGGTGTTCAAATTGGAGCCATACTTGATCGAAATGGATTAAGGCCATCACGATATGTGGTAACAAAAGATGATTTGGTTATCATGGCATCCGAGGTTGGAGCAGTTCATATTGATCCTGAGAATGTCCATTACAAAGGCCGTTTACAGCCAGGAAAGATGTTTTTAGTTGATACTGAAGAAGGTCGCATAATTGATGATAAAGAACTGAAAGCAGAAATTTGCAGAAAAAAGCCTTATGCAAAATGGCTCAAGGAAAATGTATTGGATCTGTCTGATTTACCAAAACCTGAGCAAATCCGTAGAACTGATTCTGACACACTCTTACTGAGGCAAAAGATTTTCGGCTATACTTCTGAGGATCTTAACCTGCTTTTAACTCCGATGATGGAAAATGGTGCTGAAGCGGCAGGTTCAATGGGCAATGATACACCTTTGGCTGTCTTATCGGATAAGCCCAGACTGTTATACGATTATTTCAAGCAGATTTTCGCACAGGTCAGCAATCCGCCTGTTGATGCCATTCGTGAGGAACTAGTGATGTCACTTACCAGTCGATTGGGTCATGAAAGAAATATACTCGATCCTGGGCCTGAACATGCCAGAATGCTTAAACTTGAACATCCAATATTGAGCAATGAACAACTTGAACAAATCAAGGAACTGGATAAGCAGGACTTTAAATCCTCAACATTAAGCATACTTTTTGAAGCAGAAACGGGAATAGATGGATTTATCAACTCCCTGCAAAAACTCTGTCAAAACGCAGAAGATGCAGTCAACTCAGGCAGTGTTTTACTTGTGTTAAGTGATCGTGGCACAGGAAAGACCAAAGTTCCTATTCCAGCCTTGCTGGCTGTTGGAGCAGTGCACCACCACCTGATTAGAAAACGCAAACGCTACAGGACAGGATTAGTTGTTGAAACCGGAGAAGCTAGGGAAATTGCGCATTTTTGTTTACTGGTCGGTTACGGAGCTGGGGCAATTAATCCATATTTAGTGTTTGAAACTTTTGAGAATATTATTGGGCAGAAATCTTTACCAAAAGATTTCACTCTTGAAAAAGCTATCCAGAATTATTTAAACGCTATCCGCAAAGGGATGTTTAAGGTTTTTTCAAAAATGGGCATTTCCACCATTCAAAGCTATAGGGGCGCTCAAGTGTTTGAAGCGATTGGTCTTGAAGAGGATCTGGTTGAAAAGCATTTTTCCGGAACACCATCCAGAATCAGTGGGGTTGGTATACATGAGATTGCTCAGGAAACCTTATTGAGGCATAAAACGGCTTTGGAAGAAACTCCGGATACAAGCAATATCCTTCCTGTAGGAGGATTTTATCATTGGCGTAGACGCGGAGAATTTCATCAAATTAATCCTGTGATGACAAACACTTTGCAAAAAGCTGTTCGCACCAACAGCCAGGAGGCATATGATGAATTCTCGCGTTTGGTAAATGACCAAAATCAGCGTTTTTCCACACCAAGAAATTTATTTGAGTTCAAAAAGTCCACACCAATAAAGCTGAAAAATGTAGAGCCGGCGTCCGAAATTGTTAAAAGGTTTGTCACGGGCGCAATGTCATTTGGATCGATCAGCAAAGAATCACATGAGACTTTAGCAGTCGCAATGAACAGTATTGGAGCTCGAAGCAATAGTGGAGAAGGAGGGGAAGATTCAGCACGTTATGTCAAACGGGAAAATGGAGATATGCCTCACAGCGCCATTAAACAGGTTGCTTCCGGACGCTTCGGAGTAACAAATCACTACCTGGTCAATTGCTCAGAAATTCAAATCAAAATCGCACAGGGAGCAAAGCCCGGTGAGGGTGGACAACTGCCGGGAACAAAAGTCAGTGAGGATATTGCAAAAGTTCGCCATTCCATTCCAGGAGTTACACTTATCTCACCTCCTCCGCATCATGATATTTATTCAATCGAAGACCTGGCCCAGTTAATATTTGATCTGAAAAATTCAAATCCTGAAGCAAAAATCAACGTTAAACTGGTTGCAGAAGCAGGAGTTGGTACAATTGCTGCGGGAGTGGCTAAAGCACATGCGGATATCATCACCATTGCAGGACACGATGGAGGTACGGGGGCATCTCCTTTAACTTCAATAAAGCATGCCGGAGTACCATGGGAATTGGGGATATCTGAAGCTCACCAGACATTGATGCTGAACCAGCTGCGTGGAAGAGTAAGATTGCAGACTGACGGCCAGCTTAAAACAGGACGAGACGTGGCAGTTGCAGCCATGCTGGGTGCAGAAGAATTTGGGTTTTCGACTATTCCACTGATTGCTATCGGCTGTATCATGATGCGCAAATGCCACCTTAATACCTGTCCGGTTGGGATTGCCACTCAGAATCCGGAGTTGCGCAAAAAATTCACAGGTAAGCCCGAACATGTAATCAAATATTTCTTCTTCGTGGCAGAAGAACTGCGCAAAATAATGGCTGAATTGGGTTTTCGCAGAGTTGACGAAATGGTAGGACGTACAGATATGCTGGTTCAGCGTAAGGTCATAGAGCACTGGAAGGCAGGAAAAGTAAATTTGTCAACTGTGCTGCATAAAGTCCCGCTGGGAGAAGACGACAGTCTTTATTGCACTCAGAAACAAGACCATGGTCTGGAAAGTCAACTGGACCACAAGATAATTAAGAAATCTTCAAAGGCTTTGAAACAAAAAAAAGCAGTAAAATTTTCCCTGCCGATCTTCAATGTTAACCGCGCTGTTGGCACTTTGTTGAGCAGTGAAATTGCACGGAAATATGGAGCAAAAGGCCTCCCTGATAACACAATACACTGTAAATTCCAGGGTTCTGCAGGGCAAAGTTTCGGTGCATTTTTAGCCCATGGAGTTACATTGGAACTGGAGGGCGATGCAAATGATTATACAGGCAAAGGCTTGAGCGGAGGCAGGCTGATAATTTATCCACCCAAAAATTCAAGTTTTAGGGCAGAAGAAAATATTCTGGTGGGAAATACCGTGCTTTACGGCGCAACTGGAGGAGAAGTTTTTTTCAGCGGCATTGCCGGTGAACGTTTCGCTGTCCGTAACAGTGGAGCAATCGCCGTGGTAGAAGGTGTTGGTGATCATGGCTGTGAATACATGACTGGAGGGAACGTGATCGTCTTGGGGGAAACTGGAAAAAACTTTGCTGCAGGCATGAGCGGCGGAATTTCATATGTCTTTGATGAAAATAAAAAATTCGAATCAAAATGCAATTCCAGCATGGTTGCTTTGGAAAATGTGTCTGATACTGAAGAAAAGTTCTGGCTGCGTAAATGGATTACACTTCATCAGGAAAATACAGGAAGTTTACGAGCAGGACAATTGCTTGAAAACTGGAATAAAACAGTACGGAAGTTTGTAAAAGTGATGCCGCACGAATACCGCGCAGTACTGGAAACTTTAAAAAACAAAGCTGCCTGATAATACCTTTTTTTCAATATTTTAAATGGGGAATGATACCGGTTTTTTAGAATTTAAAAAAGAAAGCCCACCACTTCGTCCTGTGGAAGAAAGAGTACTTGATTATCAGGAGTACGACACTTTTTTCTCAGACAAGGATCTGCAGCAACAGGCAGCCCGATGTATGGATTGCGGAGTTCCGTTTTGCCACATGGGTTGTCCTTTGGGCAACATGATTCCGGACTGGAACGATCTTGTTTACCAAGGACACTGGAAAGAAGCGCTTGCCTCTTTGCACAGTACCAACAATTTTCCTGAGTTCACTGGACGTATTTGTCCCGCTCCATGTGAAGACAGTTGTGTACTGACTGAACACTATACGTTGGACTCCGAGGAAAAACTCAGAAAAGTTAATGCTGTTACTATTGAAGAAATCGAAAAACACATATCGGAAAGAGGATGGACTGAAGGCTGGATAAAAGCTCAGCCTCCCAGTGAGCTGACAGATAAGCGTGTTGCCATTATTGGTTCAGGACCTGCTGGGCTTGCCGCTGCTCAGCAGTTACGCAGGTCAGGTCACACTGTAACTGTTTTTGAAAAGGATGACAGAATAGGCGGATTACTTGTTTATGGGATACCGGATTTTAAGCTGGAAAAAAGAGTTGTATCACGACGAGTGGAACAACTACGGCAAGAAGGAGTTGATTTTCGTACCGGTGTAAATGTTGGCATCGATTTATCTGTCAAAGAACTCCAGAAAAGTTTTGACGCTGTCTTGCTTGCAATCGGTGCACAAAACGCAAGAAAGCTAACAGCTGAAGGGCATGACTTAAATGGTGTGCACTATGCTATGGATTTTCTCCCGCAGTGTAACCGTGATGTTGCCGGAGACTTCATTCCGGAAGAGGAAAAAATTGATTCCGGAAACAAATTGGTAATAATTCTTGGAGGCGGTTTTACTGCTGCAGATTGTCTGGGAAATATTAATCGACAAGGGGCAAAAACGAATGTACGTCAGTTTGAGCTGGTCAACATGGAACCAAGGCCTACTCCGGTGCATGAAGAAGCGAATCCGGACTGCAGGGCAAACATTCTAACAGAGGCCATCATAGACGACGGTGAAGGAAATGTTAAGGCTTTACAGGGAGTAAACGTGGAATGGGAAAGGAAGAATGGAAGAATGACTATGAAGCGTCTTGAAGGCTCTGAATTTACTGTGTCTGCAGACATTGTATTGCTGGCGATGGGTTTTTTAGGACCAACTGTTGAGGGACTGCTGGAAGGGCTTGAGGTTGAGTTAAGTGTTATTGGTACAGAGAACTCCCGTACTCCTGCGCTAGTGAAAAAAATGCTGAGAAACGCTCAGCCTGTATATTCCATTCGTTCAGATGATAATTTCATGACAAGCAGGGAAGGTGTATTCGTAGCAGGTGATGCTAATCGGGGTGCTTCCCTGGTTGTCTGGGCAATCTGGGAAGGAAGAGAAGCTGCTCGCTGTATTGACGAATACTTAATGGGAAATTCTGTGCTCCCATCCACCCCTCAAGCTGAAGTATTAGTTTAACAGGCTTTAAGATACATACTGTGAGTAAAAACAAACTGATTTTCTGTTCAGCCCTGTTTTGTTTTGTTGGTTTAACGACCTACGCGCTTTGGAACGAAATTACAAGAAATACTGCAAAGCTTGAGCGAAGTATCAGCGGAGCTATCCTCACAGCTCCAGGTGTCGGTGGTGGAATAGTAAAAACTGATAATGCTCATATTTTACTTTTTAATCCCGATACACTTGAACTGGTAGCCTCTAGAATTATCAATCCTTTTTTACCTCCGGTAACTTTTAATATTGGCCAGTCAGACACAGACCGCAAGCTCAGTGGCATGTACAGGATACTTGTTCTCACAGATAAAGACGGGGACCCAAATCGCCCATCGATTGGAGAAATAATAGGACCCCTCACACAGCAGATTCCTCTGGGAACAGAAGGATTTAAATATTATCTGGACCGTCCCTTTAAAAGTTTCCCCGAAGAGCTGGTGTACCGTGAAACAGATTCTCCAGAAAACAGCATAAGTGGAATTGTAAAAGCATCTCCAAAGTTATCGAACCTGGTAAGCCCAGATGATAGACTGGTTATCATGCTTTTCGATCCTGAAAAAGGCAGACCCGTTGCAGTGAAAATACTGGATAATTTCAAACTTCCACAAAAATTCAGTATCGGCCATTCCAACGCTTTGGGGATCCAGCCTTTCAGTGGAAAATTTTCTCTCAGAATTCTGACAGATAAAAACAACCAGCCATTTGAATCTGTGATTGGAGAAATAATTGGCCGATCAAAAAAATTAATTGCTTTAGGAGCTAAAAATATTGAGTTTGTAATGGACCAGAATTATGTCCGCTGATTTGAATTTAACAGTTAAAAAACTGCCGCGCAGTTTTTTAAATGAAGAAATAAGCTTTAACAAATGGGCAGGTTATTTTGTGAAGTTAAAAATGGATCAAATTTCAACCAATGGTCAAAAAATCACATCAGGACGTGCAATGTTCAAAGCCTCATTAATATTTTCACGGAAACATGCTCGATTAGGAAACCCGCCGGGCTGCAAATAGTTTTCAGGCGGTATTTTCTGTTTAAGCTCACGATTCTTTTTTGTTACTGTCATTTTTTCACCTGAGCGTCCCAGTCCGCTCATTTTGAAAAGATAATGCGCTTCAAGTTGCTCTTGAGATATTCTGAGTAAACAGCGGACAAAGTCCAGATTTGGATATTCCTTTGATTCAGGCGGCACAAGTTTGACCTCAGTCCATTCTGATTTTCTTTTTTGATATTTTTCCAGGAAAAAAAATTGCGTGGAAAAGGTCTGCAGAAAATTCTGCAGGATTGGATGCAGGCTAACTGGCAAGTCAAGTCTGCCTCCTTCAGAAAGAGTATCTTCTCCTCCAAAAAGCAAATACAATCCCCCCTGTTTATCTGTAATTGGACAGTCTGTTGCCAATTGAAAAATCCACTCGTATGATTGTTCGCCGCCTGCAGGAAGGGATATATTCTTTGTCAACACTTGTTTTTCAAGTACTTCCCATGGTGACTCATTGCCTTCTTTAATAGACTTTTTCAATCCGTATGCAAGGATTACCTGTGAAGCATTTACAACAACTGTTTCACTGCTCATGTTGCGAATTATAAGCTTCCCTTTTATTTCTTCTCCCTGATCCCAATTCTCTCCATCAATTTCGATCTGGTGCTGCAAGGGCTGCTGGAAAAAAGTGCTTCTCATTAAATCCTGTCTATTTTATTTAAAGGTAAAGATAAGTTTATTAACCTTTTGACTTCAACCTATACTGAAACGGTCTTGCAGTTCAGAAATTATTTGTTGATGGATTACCTCAATTTCCTGCTCTCCGTCGAGGCAGACAAAACGTTCAGGTTCAGCAGAGGCTAATTCCTGATATCCTTTGGCAGTGCGTTCAAAAAATTTGCTCGATTCTATGTCAAGACGATCTTTTGCTGACTGCTCTTTTCGTTGGTCCAGTCGATCAACAACAGTTGTCGGTGAAATTGTCAGAAGAAAAGTTAAATCCGGAGTATATGGTTTGATACTGTATGTAATAATAGACTCAATACTCTTTAAATTCAAGCCCCTGCCATATCCCTGGTAAGCCACAGTTGAATCATGAAAGCGGTCACACAATACCATTTTTCCTTCAGCTTTAGCAGGAAGGATCGTTTCTGTAAGATGCTGAATCCTGTCTGATAAATAAAGCAGTAATTCACTTTCCGGATGAAGTTCTTTGTGATCCGGATTAAGAAGAATATTCCGGATTTGCTTGCCTATTCTTGTGCCTCCCGGCTGCTGTGTCTTAAGTACTTCGCAACCTTGCAGGGTCAGCCATTTTGTGGCCTTTTCCAGCTGGGTACTCTTTCCACATCCGTCAAGTCCCTCAAATGTGATTAGTTTTCCGGATTGCATTGAAAGTAAATATTAACTGCTGAGGAAGGAATTTATTTCTTTACCAGAATTACTCTGGAAAAGCTGACTTAAATTGCATCTTTTTTAATAGTGCTTTTATCCTAATTTCTTAGACCATGCCTGAAAACAATGTTTAATTTAACAGACTTGTAATTAATTTGTCTCTTTCAGTACATTGTTGATTGTGACGAGCAGTAATTTATTATCTTCCGGAGTTCTCAGTCTTTCCTTAACTACAGTACCATCTACCAAGATAACTATCTTTTTATTTTTTAAAACTCAGGAAACAGGTTTTTGTTCCCAAAAGCAATCAAAACTGATCTAACAAACTCTTGAGTTTTAGGGGAAAATAATGTAGATTGTCCTGTAATTATTATAAAAAATTTCTTCAAATATAGAAAACACATTTTGGATTCAGGCGGCCCATTATGCTTAAAGTGAAGAAAAAAGCCAAACCAGAAAAAATTCTTATGGGCGATGAAATGTACATTCTCTGGCAGGATGGGAAGGAGAGTTACATTAGTTATTTTGATCTTCGTGACTCCTGCCCCTGCGCAACTTGCATAGATGAATTTAGTGGAGTAAAGAAATTGGATCCAAAAACTATCCCCAAAGATATTCGGCCTTTAAGAAGTGAATATGTAGGGAACTATGCCCTGCGTGTATACTGGAGTGATTCCCACGATACAGGTATTTTTCATTATAAGATGCTTCGAGCATTTAATAATTCTCAATAGTTCCTCCTCTCAGGATACATAATCATTACAAACAATCCGGGTAAGCATGAATCAAATAGAAGGTGATTTAATAGCCACAGATCTGAAAATTGCCTTTGTGGTATCAAGATTTAATGAGTTTGTCTGTGAGCGTCTGCTGGAAGGCGCTTTGGATTCACTTGCAAGGCATGGCGGCAATAAGGATGAGGTAACAGTATTACGAGTTCCGGGTGCCTTCGAACTTCCCTTAGCTGCAAAAAAAATGGCTGAGAGTGGAAAATTTGATGCTATCGTCTGCCTGGGAGCTGTTATTCGCGGAGAGACATCACATTACGATTATGTATGTGCAAATGCATCTAGCGGAATTGCTTCTGCCTCACTGGAAACCGGAGTTCCTGTCAGCTTTGGTCTCCTAACTACTGAAACACTTGAACAGGCAATTGAGCGTTCCGGTTCTAAAGCTGGGAACCAGGGTCGTTATGCAACTGAATGCGCGATTGAAATGGCACGTCTGATAAAGCAAATATAGCAGGCACAGTAACTGCATCGCTTTACGGTATGCCGGAATAAAGAATACCGACACGATTTCTTGGATTGTGTGGAAAATTCCGGTTAATTTAGCCGTAAGGAGGAAGATGAATTCTTCGCTTAAGCATATAGTTTTACAGCTGGAAGATCTGACTCGGCAGGACATTTCAATTGATGTTGGACTGGACATGTTAGAGTCATCGGCGAAAACTCTGAAGGACGTGATTACGATCAACGTTATGCGTGATTCCTACAACGAATTGTTAATGGAGGAGCGCCAGTGCCAGACTCCGTAAAGCTGAAAGGGTGAGATTTTGCGAATCTCACCCACAATTACCTCCAAAAAATTGTAACTAATTACATACCCGCTGGATTTCCGCTTGCTTAGGAATTTGGCTTCCCGCATACTTTTTTCTCCCCAGTTTTAACTTACTCCTCTTTTTACAGCAAACTTAAGAATGTTTGATGTTATTGGCTTTGATGCCGATGATACCCTTTGGCATAATGAGTCTATTTTCACAATGACTCAGGAAAAGTTCCGTGAAATACTTTCCTCGCATGGTCCGGAAGTGGTTGATCAAACTTTATCTTCAACCCAGATAAAAAATCTCAAAATCTTTGGATACGGAATTAAAGGTTTCATTCTCTCCATGATTGAAACATCCATTGAAATTACTGATGGTGAAATACAGGGAAATGAAATTCAGCAGATACTTGATTTCGGCAGAGAAATGTTAGCTGCACCCATTGAGCTGCTGCCTTATGTACAGGAAGTAGTTGATGAGCTGTCAAAAAAATATCGTCTGCTGCTTATCACAAAGGGGGACCTGATTGACCAGGAAACAAAAATTGCCCGTTCTGGATTAGCAGACTATTTTACAGGTGTGGAAATAGTGAGCGACAAAAATTCTGAGACATATGAAAAAATCTTATCCCGTCATGATATTGCTGCATCACGTTTCATTATGATAGGAAATTCAATGCGCTCAGACATTGTACCTGTTGTGCAGATTGGGGGACACGCTGTACACATACCTTACTATACCACCTGGGATCATGAACAAAAACATCCATATATTGATCCGAAAAACTTTAAACAATTAAAACATATCGGTTTGCTCCCTGGGCTGATTGAGGAGATGCGGTGACAATAGCATCACTGGAGGGAATTAAAGTAGCACTGGTACACGATTGGCTGAATGGAATGCGTGGTGGGGAAAAGTGTCTTGAAGTGCTCTGTGAACTGTTTCCGGATGCGGATCTCTACACTTTAATTCACGAGAAAGGCAAACTTTCCAAGGTAATTGAGTCAATGAAGATCAGCACCTCCTTCATACAGCACATGCCTTTTGGTTTAAAAAAATACAGGCATTACCTCCCGCTTTTCCCTTTGGCAATAGAGCAGTTTAAATTAAATGGTTATGATCTGATAGTAAGTTCCAGCCATTGCGTTGCGAAAGGTGTGAAACATGATGACTCTGTCTATCATATTTCATACGTACATTCTCCAATGCGTTATGTATGGGATCAGTTTGACACATACTTCAGACAGCCTAGAACCTCCATGCTGGTGAGGATTGGTGCTGAAGCTACACGCTCATATTTACAGCACTGGGATAGTAAAACATCAAAAAGGGTAGATACTTTCATATGCAACAGTCAGAACATACGCAGAAAAATTCGTGATTATTATAACCGTGAATCACAGGTTGTTCATCCTCCTGTTGATTTATCATTCTTCAGACCTGGTAAAGCAAAAGAGAGTTATTACCTGATGGTTGGTGCCTTTGCTCCCAACAAGAGGGTCGATTTGGCTGTGAAAGCATTCAATCAGCTCAAACTCCCCCTTAAAATTGCTGGAAGAGGACAGGATGAAGCATACTGCAGGTCTATTGCAGAAGAAAACATTGAATTTCATGGCACACTCTCAAACAAAAAACTGTTAGAATTATATCAGCAGGCGAGAGCCCTGGTGTTTCCCGGAGAAGATGATTTTGGTATCACACCTCTGGAAGCGCAGGCATGCAATACTCCTGTTATAGCCTATGCTTCCGGCGGAGCATTGGAAACGGTCACTAATCAAACAGGCATTTTTTTCAGTGAGCAGAAAGAGGAAGCACTTTGCGAGGCTGTGCAGGAAATGGAACGAAGATGGAAAAATTTTTCTCCGGAAACATTCAGCAATCAGACAAAACTTTTCCGACGAGAAAATTACAAGGAACAAATGGCTGCTGCAATTCAAAATGGATTCAAGGAGTGGCAGAGATGAAAAAAAAGAAAATTTTAAACTACAGTTGCAGCTTCACCGTTTCTTTGATCATGCTGGTCCTTTCTGGTCCATACATTAACCAGACAGCACAGGCATTTTTTGAGGATCAGGTAAAATACAAATTTGTGCACCATTGGTATCCAATGCTGAGCGATTCTTCTCCGGAGAAAAGATTTCAGGCTGCAAGGGCCTTTTTGACATATCCGGAATGGAGTTTGCCCTTGCTTCGCAATGCCATAATGAATCCGGATTCTGAAAATGTGTCCTGGCAAATTGCAATGTTAATTGGAATGCTGGGAGATTCAACTGATGTGCCTCCTTTGCTTAAGATCTGGAGAGAATTGGGAATGGATGAAAACTCACCAATCTGGCTGGGAGCAATGCGGCGTTTATACTGGAAAAGTCGAGGTCCTGACCCTAGAACTCCAGTGCTGAAAAGTCTTGCTGTTAATTTTACAGAAAATTCAGCTGAGACTGAAATAGACGAAAAAGCACTTAATTTATTATTCCAGATTGAAAATCCTGCAAACACATCCCGTTTTATTCGAGTATCAGCTAATTATTGGCTAACAATAACAGATGAAAATATTCCATCAAAATACTTCTGGATTCCTGCCGGTGGACGTATAGAGTCCAGCATAAAGGCTAACATTTACCCTGCTTCTCATGCAGAAAATATTCGCCTGGATTTCCGGATTTGGGAAGTTGGTGTCCCAGAACCTATTCTTCACCGCACTGGGGAAATCCGTTTTATAGTTAAATAAACCTCCATATTTAATATTCTGTTGACCTGGACAGAAAAAATCTTTTTTTATAATTTTCAAATATTTTTCTTGATATAGTACTAATTTAGTGCTATATATTGATGCACTTATAACAAATAGGAAATGCTGAAATTATCAAAAAAGACAGATTACGCAATAATCTTACTTACCCATCTGGGTGAGGTTAATGCTCCTGTAAGTGCCCAGAAAGTAGCCGAACACTATCAATTGCCTTACCCGATGGTGGCAAATATACTTAAACTGCTGGTTTCTTCCGGATTAATTAAGTCGACTCGAGGACAGCGTGGTGGTTATGTGTTGGCAAGACCTGCAGAAAATATAATTTTGTCTGAGATAATTCAAGTCACTGATAATCCTTTTACTTTAGTTGAATGCGTTCATGATGAGGATTTATGCAAAGTGCACCAGTGTTGTCCTACCCAGCGTCCATTGATTGCTTTACATAATAAAATTCAGCGGTTTATAGAAGAAACTACTTTAGCCGCAATCATAAAAGACGCACAAATAATTAACCCAAATTTTGAGGATTCTGCATATGAAATTGCCCATTTATCTTGATTATAATGCAACTACCCCTGTTGATCCGAAAGTAGTGGAGGCAATGATGCCTTATTTTACGGAATCATTCGGCAATGCGGCCAGCCGCAATCATTCATTTGGCTGGCAAGTAGAAAAAGTGGTGGATGACGCACGTGAATTAATTGGAAACTTAATTGGTGCAGGAGGTAAAGAAATCGTTTTTACCAGCGGAGCTACAGAATCAGACAATCTGGCGATTTTGGGAGTTGCAGAATTTTACAAAAAAAAGGGAACACATATTATATCCAGCCCAATTGAGCACAAGGCCGTAATTGATCCTTGTAATGCCTTAGAGCAGAAAGGATACGAAATTACATTTCTTGACGTAGATAAACATGGCTGCATTGACCTGAAACAACTGGAAGACTCGATCCGAGAAGATACAATTTTAGTTTCTTTGATGGCAGGAAACAACGAAATCGGCACTCTCAATCCTATCAGGGAAATAGGCCAGATCACTCGAAACAAAGGTGTACTTTTCCACACTGATGCAACACAAGGTGTGGGGAAAATACCCATTGATGTGGAGGAAATGAACATTGACCTTCTTTCCATGACTGCACATAAGTTTTATGGTCCAAAAGGAATAGGTGCTTTGTACGTGCGACGAAAAAAACCCCGTGTTCGCTTGTCACCAATAATGTTTGGCGGAGGTCATGAACGAGGGATGCGTTCCGGCACACTTAATGTGCCCGGAATTGTGGGATTTGCCAAAGCTCTGGAGCTCTCAGTTGAGGAAATGGCTTCTGAAGCAGAGCGCTTAACCGGATTGCGCCAAAGGCTTTTAGACCGTTTAAACTCAGAACTTGATTATATTTTTCTAAATGGTCATCCAACTGAAAGACTCCCCAATAACCTTAATTTAAGTTTTGGCTACGTGGAAGGTGAAAGTTTGATGATGGGAGTAAATGAGCTTGCTGTTTCTTCAGGTTCAGCTTGCACTTCTGCCAGCTTGGAGCCGTCTTATGTTCTGCGTGCCCTGGGAGTAGGTGACGATCTGGCACATTCATCAATCCGTTTCGGAATGGGAAGATTCACCACCGTTGAAGAAATAGATTATACAGCGGAAAAAACGATAGCAGCTGTGAAAAGGCTCCGTGAAATGTCTCCGCTTTATGAAATGGTCAAAGACGGAGTGGATTTGTCAACTGTACAATGGACATCCCATTAAAACATATTAACTTATTTAAAAAAAGGAATTCATGGCTTATAGCGAAAAAGTTATTGATCACTACAATGACCCAAGAAATGTAGGAAGTTTGGAAAAAAATGATGAAAATACAGGGACTG